>CALEKA010000019.1 GCA_937898715.1 uncultured Prevotella sp. | reverse complement strand
CTATGGAATTCATTGGGCTTTCAGCCCGCCCATTCTAAATCCGAAATTAAGATGATCGTTTCCAATCTCATGCCCACGGGATAAAGAAACGACTTTCTTTAGAGAAAACTTCAGTAAAGACTTTTTACCCCTACGCTTTTGCACTGACAACACACTGCTATGGAAGAAGAAAACAAGCCTCAACCGCAATCTGAATCTGTAGAACCTAAGAAGCGCAGCAAAAGCCGCACCACCAACATTCCGCCCATCATGCCCGAAGGCTATGCCTACGAGCCCGATCCTCAGCAGCCACTCCGCAGCTCTACCGACCCCTTGGCGCCCACGCCATCGGCTTCGGAGCCACAACCCGAGAGAAGCAAGCGCTTTACGCACCCCGAAGGGCAGCGCACGCATACGCACAGTGTCAACATTCCCTTCCGCCAGATCGGTAAATGGGTGGGCATCGTAGCAATCGTGCTCATCGTAGCAGGAGCTATAGGCTTGGGTATCGATCGCTGGATGCATCGTCCCGCAGAGCCTACCGAAGCTGTGCCTATCGCTGCCGACTCCGACAGCATGGCCACGCCCATTGCCACTCCCGACACGGCAGCTCTCAATCGTTTGCGCGAGGACAGTCTGCGCCGTGAGGACAGCATTCGCCATGCCAAGTGGATCTACTGGCAGCGCAGAAAACAAGCCGAGCAGGCTGCACAGCAGAAAGCCCAGCAAGAGGAGGAAGCTACGACTTCCACCACGGAGCATACCGACACGGCCGCCCACTGACATTCTCTCCTTAGAATTCAACTTTCCTATTCTCATGGATGCAAAGGTAGTGATCGGTGAGATTCTTTGCAAAAAGAGTGAACAAACTGTACACTTTTTCTGCCTCCCCTCTCGCGCGCACGCATTACAGCGAGTTTGGCAGAGTTGTACCTACACCCCCTTCGCGCCTTACTCATAATCCGCTGATAATCAGCATTATGGTGCTTAATGGAATTAGTCAGGCTGCCGTCACTTTGACTGCACTCGTGCTCTTCCTATTTATCCCTTGATCAAGGACGAATTATCCCCCGTTCGCGTTTTTACACGAACGGGGGATAATTATTTCTTCTCCGTAGGAAAAAATGTACGGCAGGGGGGATAATCAGAAAGACGTGGAGGTGTGCAAGCAAAAGTGCAAGAGTAGTGTAGGCAAGCAGTGTGCGTAAACTTCTGATATTCAAAGAGAAAGCCATAAAAAGTGACAGATGCAAGCATTTCTATGGCAAAACAGACGGAGCGCGCGCGTACGCGTACGAAAGGAGATATGGGAGGGGGCGCTAAATAGCTCTGTGGGCGACGCGTCTCGCGTCGGCATGACAGAGAATGAGAAGATGTGCTAAGCATTCACCATCGCGCCGACGCGAGACGCGTCGCCCACAAAACTAATAATATCCCGTTAGTGGCTTTCTTGACTTTCGCCGACGCGAGACGCATCGCCCACGGAACTAATAATATTGGGCTGTGAGGCATTCCTATCTTCCATGCCTACCTCTTCGCCCGCAAGCTGAATTCGCGCGAGGCCATCTTCTCCAGTCGGAGCTTGATATAGGTGGCAAAGTCGGGCGAGTCTACGATTTCTATCTCGTCGTACAGCCCCAATACGAAGCGACCGATACCAAGGAAGTTGCACACCTCCGTGTCGAACCGATGACGGCCATCCTTCGTGGGGGATAGCTGGCGCTGAGAGTCGGGATACTCCTCAAGGAGCAGATTGGTGGCAAGCTGACTGAGCAAGAGGCTCACGGGCTTGCGTTGCTCTCCTGTAAATCCAAAGAGATCGTTGAAGAAAGGCACGTGGTCTACCTCGTGCGTCCATAGGAGGTCGAGTGGTTCCACGCTTTCGATGCGGCTCACCTTGAACGTCTTATTCATATTAGTAGACAGTTCGTAGCAGCGCACCTCCGTGTTCTCGTTGATAAACATATACGGCTCTACAATGCGGTGACTCACGGTCTTGCTCGACCCCGAACGATAGTTGCGGAGTACAGCCACACGCTGTTCGCGTATGCACTGAAAGAGGGTGCTAATGTTCTGCGCCAAGGAATTGTCTACACCATGCTTAGCCAGCACGTCGGTGCTGTAGAGGTTGGACAACTTCTCGCGCAGATGGCGCACCTGTATAGAGTTGTTATAAACGGAGTTGAGCACCTGACTGATTGTCAGTGCCTCGTCTTCAGAGAATTGTATGCCAGAAGCTATTTCCCGAAAGAAGGGCGAAGTGTGGTCAATACGATACTTCGTACCTTCTTTCTTTACAATGAATCCAAGATTCTTGAAGGCTTCAACATAACGATAGATGGAGCGGCGACTCATCCCGAGGCGCTGTCCGATTTCTTCAACTGAAAGAGTGTGATTCTGCGTAAGCAAGACCATCAACCGGAGCTGACGGCCTAATTTTTCAAGTTCCATTACTTAGTAATCTCAATCTATTACATGCTTCAAGTTATCGGGGACAAAGATAGTGCAAGGTGAGCGCAAAACAAAATCTAAGTGCGAAAACTTTTCTTTATTTGCATACTCTTGCCCCAACACATGCTATTTTGCGTCAGCATGTGGCAAAAGTGCACTTTGTCAACTATAAGCAACCCTGTTTCTTAAAAAAAGTAAGAACGCTTATTTTCCTGTAGATAAGCTTTGTGCGTAAGGTAGAAAGGCGTAACTTAGCTATTCAAAAAGAACATTTTATTCCACCCTTCATACCTATGAAACGTATTATGTCACTACTTACATCCCTGGCACTGGCGGCTTCTGCCTCAGCTCAAAGCTATGAGCAACTTTGGAAGCAGGTCGATGCCGACAACGAGAAGGACCTTCCTCAGTCTGCCATACAAGGCGTAGAACAGATATTGGCAAAAGCCACCTCCGAACAGAATGCAGCACAACAACTCCGCGCAGCGCTGATGAAGCGCCTGCTGGAAGAGGAGATCTCGCCCGACTCGGCTACCTCCTTTCTACAACGCATGGAGGAAAGCGTGGAACAAGAGACGCGACCTGCCGTGAAGGCGCTTTGGCACGCGGCACTCGGGCTGTGCATTGAGGATCAAGGTAGCAGCTGGGCTTGGAACTACAGCGAGCATGCTCTCGAGGCACAGCAGAAACGTGCCCGCAAGCACTTCGATGCCGCACTTACTGATCTTGACGCCTTGGCCCAAGCTCGTACAAAGGACTTCCTGCCCTTGTTCGATGAGGGAGAGGATAGTCAGTATTTCAATGACGACTTGCTCCACATCGTATGGCGCACATATGCCCAGACCTCACTGCTCAATCGCGAAGAGAAGACGGCATGGCTCGACAAATTGGCCACTTACTATGCCTCGCACAACGTGCCCAATGCTGCCCTGCTGCTCCGATTAGACCGTATAGATCTGCTCCACCCCAACACGCGCGTAAAGGGGAATATTGATGACAACGCTCTCTACCAAGAACTTACCACCCTGGCACGCGACAACGAATCACAAGCTGCCAACGTTGAGACTTACAAGCGCATCCTGCGACTGCACGATGCCTACGACCACGATGCTCCCTATGCGCAGCACAACACGCAACTGCTCTATGAGGCAGCGCAGCACGGAGTGAAATTGTACAAATGGGGCACGCAGGCCAACGAGTTGCGTCAGTTTCTCGCCGAAGTGACCGCTCCCGCGGCAAAGATGAGCGAGCTGGCTCAGACTTGTTATCCTGGAGCTGAAGCAGGGCTCACCCTGCGCATACGGCACGCCAAGACTGCCGTACTAAAGTTGACACCCCTTGCCACTGGCGACGTTGACTTCCACAACGAATCACGCGATGTCGACACCGACAAGTTGGTGGCCAAGCATAGCAAGGAGGCTACCACTTACGAGGTAAAGAATGAGCAGGCCAATGCGCCCGAATATGCTTGGACCGAACAATCGATGAAGTTCACACTGCCCTCACAGCCCGGCATTTATCAAGCTGCGCTTTACGCCGATGGCGAACGGGTGGACACGCGCATTGTGCGCATCAGCAGCGTGAGCGTGATGAAGTTTGCCTCGGCTCATGGTCACAATCGCCTCATCGTAGTGGACAGCCGTAGCGGACAGCCTCTGCCTGGAGCTACAATCGTAGCTTATACTAACGACAGAAACGGTCATCTGCGACAACTCAAGCGCTACACCTCCGACTCCGAAGGAGAGATGACAATCGTAGAGAGCAATCGAGGTTACAGCTACACAAGCTACTTAGCGCAGACCCCAACCGACCAAGCCTCAGAGCTTTTCAGACTCGACAACTTGCGCTATTATAAGGACAAGAAGGAAAAGGCCGCCACGTCTGTACAGCTATTCACCGACCGCGGCATTTACCGTCCCGGACAAAAGGTGGAATTCTCGGGAGTAGTGTTCACCCACCTGGCCGACGATTACCGTACCGAACAAGGACGGGCACTGAAAGTGGTCCTACGCGACGTTAATTATAAGAAGGTGGACTCACTCAGCGTACAGACCGACGAGTTTGGTGCATTCAGCGGTAGCTTCACGCTTCCCGCAGCCTGTCTGCCTGGACGATTCACGATAGAGGCCAAAGGGAAGAGCCTACGTGGAAGCAACGATTTTCGCGTAGAGGAGTACAAGCGCCCCACATTCACCGCCACCACAGAACCGCTCAAGGGAAGCTACAGTCTGGGCGACAACGTAGAGGTGGTGGGACAAGCCAAGACTTATAGCGGGGTGCCCGTGCCGCGTGCCGAGGTAAAGTATGAGGTGAAGCGCATATCGTGGTTCTTCCGCACCGACGACGACGACATTGAGCCACAGACTGGCTCTGTCGTGACCGACGAAGAGGGACGTTTCACCCTGCCCGTAAGTCTGACGCGTAGCTACGCCGACGAAGAGCCTGGCCGCTTCGATCGTTTCACCTATACCGTAAGCTACACCGTCACTGCTGAAAATGGTGAAACCTACGAGGGTTCCACTTCAATCGGTGTGGCTACACGTCCTGCATGGCTCGAGCTAAGCGTGCCCGAGAGTATCTGCCGTGGTGAGGGGAAGGAACTTCCCGCATTTCAGATTCGTCAGCTCAATGCTTCGGGACAGAATATAGCAGCCACAGGTCGATACGCTCTCATGCTCAACGGAGAAGAGAAGGCAAGCGGCACGTTTGAGACGGGCAAGGCTTTCAAGCCCGATATGCTTGCCTCGCTACCCTCGGGCAAATACACCCTTACCGCACAAGTGGAGGGCATTCCTGCCGATTCGGCTCAGATACTGATCTTCTCCGATACCGACACGCACACCCCCGACCGTAACGCCCCCTTCTTCTTCCATTCCGAAGCAAACGATGAGGGCACGAAGGTGACCGCTCTGGTGGGCTCTCCGCTCCACAACGCGATAGTCTACTACGACATCGTATGCGGCGACAGCATTATTGAGAGCCGACGCATCGACCTCAACGATCGGCTCGAACGCCTCTCGCTAAAATACAACGACGCTTACGGCGATGGTGCCACTGCATTCGTAGCCATGATGCGCGACGGACGACTCTACACCGAGCAGTTTAGCGTAAAGAAGCCCGAACCCGACAAGCGCTTACTGATGGAGTGGAGCAGTTTCCGCTCACGCCTTACGCCGGGACAGCAGGAGGAGTGGCGCGTCAAGATTACAAAGCCCGACGGATCGCCCGCCGATGCACAGCTCATGGCGTGTCTCTACGACGCTTCGCTCGATGCTTTCGTTAAGCACGACTGGGGACGCTTCAACGTGTTCTTCCAGCGCACACTGCCCAACGCTCTGTGGCAGACGAATCTCAGCACCTACCACTTCTCCATGACGGGGGTAGGAAAGTATCGTCGCTACGACCTGCCCTCGCTCATATTCTCCGATTGGGACAAGCAGCTCTTCAGCTATTATACGATCATCAATGACGACATCTGTTACGACATGGCGCCGATGGGCGCTGCGCCCGAACCAGGATCGGCTGTACCACATAGGGGCATGAGGCTCATGGCTTTGCGTGCCAACGCTATACCCGAAGAACGATTTGTGGAATTGTCGGCCATGAAGAAGAAATCTGCAACAGCCGATGCTGATAATGTTGCCTCACCCGAAGCACCCATTCAGAACGTCAAGGCGCGCACCAACTTTGCCGAGACGGCATTCTTCCGTCCCACCCTCCGCACCAATGCCGAGGGCGAAGTGAGCATTGCTTTCACCCTGCCCGAGAGCATGACGCAGTGGAACTTTGCCGCAATGGCCCACGACCGCGAAATGCGCCAGGGACGACTCGATACCACCATCGTGGCACAGAAAGACTTCATGGTGGAGACTGCCTTACCGCGTTTCCTGCGTCGAGGCGACGTGACGGACCTACCCGTGAAGGTGACCAATCTATCTCAAAAAACAATAAAGGCTACCCTTGAACTTTCTCTCGCTGATGCAGAAAAAGGCACGAATCGCTACAAGAGCCAGCAGGAAGTGACACTCCAGCCGGGCGAAACCAGCGTTTACACCTTCCCCTATCGCGCTACCGATGATGAGGGAGTGCTCGTCTGTCGCACCGTGGCACGCGGCACAGGTTTCTCTGACGGAGAGGAACATTATCTCCCTGTCTACAATACCGATGTGGAAGTGGTACGCACCATTCCCTTCAGTATGACGGAAAAGGGCAGCCTTACGCTCCGCACCGACACGCTTTTCAATGCGAAAGATGCACGTCATCGCGTGCTAAGCATTGAGGTTTCGTCCAATCCTACTTGGTATGCCGTGACAGCGCTTCCCTCGTTGGCTGGCACGCCAAGCGTTTACTGCTCCATCGATTGGGCCACTCGACTCTATGCCTTGACCATAGGCTACCACATTGCACAGCAGAATCCCGAAATTCGCAAGCTCGCCACCACCGATAAGGAACAACTCAATGCGCTCAGCCAGATTCATCTTGAGGGATTGACCGATGCTACACCCTGGCTTCGCGAAGCGCAGTCGCAGCAGCAACGTGCCGCATCGCTTTCCCAACTCTTCGATGAAGGCATCGCTGCAGCTCACATCCATACGGCGCT
This sequence comes from uncultured Prevotella sp., assembly GCA_937898715.1. Lineage (GTDB taxonomy): Bacteria > Bacteroidota > Bacteroidia > Bacteroidales > Bacteroidaceae > Alloprevotella. Next base: position 28,279 of record CALEKA010000019.1, on the reverse strand, counting down.
CGACAAGCTACGCTCACTCCAGACGGCCGACGGCAGCTTCAGCTGGTTCCCCGGCATGCAGGGCAATGCTTACGTGACCATCGATGTGGCGACACTGTTGGCACGGATGGAGAAACTTACGGACACAGACGAGGCGCATTCACTCCTCACCCGAGCTTACGACTTCTTGCAGCAATGGGCTGCCAAGGAGGTGGAAGAGATGAAGCGTGATGAGGAAAAACTGAAGCACCAACTCGTGCCCTCGGAGTATCAACTTCGCTACCTCTATCTGCGCACACTCATGGGCAGTCGTCCCGACGCAGATGCTTCCTTCTTGATCGATCGTGCTGCCACGATGCGCAAAGAGCTGACCATGTATGGTCGAGCCATCACAGCTATTGTCCTTGACGAAGCCGGCCGTAGGAACGAAGCCAAGGAAGGACTGAAGAGCTTGATAGAACATACCGTGACGAAGCCTCAGATGGGGCGCTACTTCGACACCTACCGTGCACTCTCAGCCTACGATTCTTATCGCATCCCCACGCAGTGTGCTGCCATTGAGGCTATGCGCCACTTCGGACAGGAGGATGTAGCAGACGAGATGCGCCTATGGCTCCTTCAAGCCAAGCGCACACAGATGTGGGAGTCGCAGCGTGCTTCGGCCGACGCAGTCTATGCTTTGCTCGCCGACACGGCGCAAGCCTCTGCCTCCGTTCAGTCGCTCAGCGACCATACACCACTCTACTACACACTCCAAAGGGGACAGCGCATCGTAGGCTTCAACGCTCGTTCGCAGACCAAGACTCCTACCACCGCGGGCTACTTCAAGCAGACTTATACAGACGCCGACGCTCTACAGAGCGATGCTGTAAAGTTTACCAAGCAGACCGACGGACTCTCATGGGGCAGCGTCTACGCCTCGTTCACGGCTCCCGCATCGGAGGTTAAGACGGAAGGAAAGGAAATCTTCATCGAGCGCAGCTATGAGGTGAAACGCAATGGAGAGTGGCAATCGCTTCACACCACTACCAATCCCATTACCGCTTTCGCAGCCCTCAAGAAGGGCGACCGTGTGCGCCAAGTGCTGACCATCCGAGCCGATCGTGATTTCGACTTCGTTGTGGTGCGTGCTGCTCGTCCTGCTTGCCTCGAGACAGCAGCCCCTCTATCTGGCTATAGTTGGAACGACGGCATGCCTGCCTATCGCGCCGTCCACGATGCTTCGACCGACTTCTTCATCGAGCATCTCTCGAAAGGCACACATTCCTTCACAGAAGAACTCTTCGTGGATCGCAGCGGCACCTTTGCCACGGGCATACTGGAAGCAGAGTGCGTCTATAGCCCAGAATTCCGCGGCACGGCAGCAGAAACCTCTATCACCGTAGCGCAGTAATAGTGAGATATACTGCATTGAAGCACAAATCCATGCATTTAATAAGAAGAAAATCATGCCCTACGACATTTAATGCCTATATTTGCATCCAAAAGATTCATACAACACATTCCAAAGATTCATACAACACATTCCAAAGATTCATACAACACATTCCAAAGATTCATACAACACATTCTAAAGATTCATACAACACCTAACATTATTCCCATTATGAAGAAGATGATGATCCTGGCGATGACCGCCATATTCGCTCTTAGCGTGAGCGCACAGTGCCCCCAGAGCAAGGGCGATTGCTGCAAGAAAGATAAGACAGAATGTTGCCAAGGCAAGAAGAAGGCCTGCAAGAAATGCAAGAAGCAGCGCAAGGCCGACAAAAAATGCTGCAAGCAGCAGGGCCAATGCCCTAAGCAATCCGAAAAGTGCGATAAGCAAGGCAAGTGCGACAAGCAGCAAGGAAAATGCGATAAGCAGAAGAAGTCGTGTTGCAAGCAAGGCGAAAAAAAATCTTGCTGCAAGTAACGCTTAACGGGCTTGCCCCTCAGCGCAATAACATTCTATGGGCTTTGTCATGGAACAGCCAGCGTGCTTTCCTTGGCAAAGCCCTTTTCGTATTCGTTACAGCTATCGCATTCTTTATCTTTTGTCCCATATTGCACAAAAACCTCTCTCGTCGTGCATATTCTCCGCCCATACGTTGCAAATCTGACACGAAATAGTTACCTTTGCCGCATAGTCTTATCATTTTCAAGCATATTCTAACAAACAATTTTCACATAACCCTAACTGAGAAAAACATGAAGCACAGATTACTCGGTTTGCTGATGATGCTCGTCATGCTCCCTATGGGCGCACTGGCGCAGACATTCGTCAACCTAACCCCCCGCCCCAAGACAATGATTGTGGGCTCGGGCTACCTAAATCTACCCAGCCAGTTCACAATCAACTGCAATAGCGTAGACCAAGACTGCGAGTCGGAAGCGCAACAGTTTGCCAATGCCTATGCCGCCGTGACAGGAGCACAGGTCAACGTGGCAACCAACGCCGCCGACGCACTCATCCAGCTCTCTATGCTCGACAACAAGTCGGGGCTCAAGCCTGAAGGCTACAACCTCATTGTGAAGACCACAGGTATTGAGATTAAGGCCAAGAGTGCGCTCGGATTCTTCTACGCATTCCAAACTCTGAAAAAGATTCTCCCCGCCAATGTAATGGCTGGTGTGAAAGACGCCAAGGTGACCGCCTACCCCGTGCCCGTGGTGACTATCACCGACGAACCACGATTTGACTACCGAGGATTCATGCTCGACGTGTCGCGTCACTTCTTCACCGTAAACGAAGTAAAACGCATGATCGACCTCATGGCCTACTACAAGCTCAACAAGTTCCACTGGCACTTGAGCGACGACCAAGGTTGGCGCGTAGAGATTAAGAAATATCCTAAGCTCACCACTATCGGTGCCACCGCTCCCAACTGCCGCTTCACCGATATGTACGAGCGCACACAGTACTGGATCAACAAGCCGTACGGCCCTTACTTCTACACACAAGACGAAGTGAAGGACGTAGTAGCCTACGCTGCTGCTCGCCACATCGACGTGATTCCCGAAATCGATATGCCGGGTCACTTCTGCGCCGCCATGGCTGCCTATCCAGAATATAGCTGTACACCTAATGGTTCCCACTCGGTGCGTACTGACGGAGGCATCTTCAATGATATTCTTAATGTTGCAAATCCCGAAGCCGTGCAGTTCGCCAAGGACGTATTGGGCGAACTTATCGACATTTTCCCCGGTGAATACATCAACATCGGTGGCGACGAATGCCCCACTACTGCTTGGGAGAACAACGCTCTCTGCCAAGCAGAATATAAGAAGTTAGGCCTTACAAGCTACCGCCAGCTTCAGAGTCACTTCATCAATGAGATGAACGAGTTCGTGGTTTCTAAGGGCCGCAAGCTTGCCGTATGGAACGAAGCCATCACCGCCTCTGGTGCCGACCTCGACATCATGAAGGCCACCAACGCTACCGTATATTGCTGGACTGGTGCCGATGCTGCCGTAGCGAAGGCTTCAGAACTGGGCATGCAGAGCATCTACACGCCTTGGGGGCCTTACTACATCAATCGTAAGCAAGGCACCAGCGAGCAGGATCCTCCCGGTGCTGGCGATGGTACGGACAATGTACAGAAGACCTACAACCAGGCTATCCCCTCGGGCACTACGCTCGGTGTACAGGGTACGTTCTGGACAGAACACGTGAGCGACCGCGACTACATGGAGTGGCTTGCACTCCCACGTCTGCTCGCTATCGCTGAACGCGGATGGAGCACTGAAGCCAACAAGGACTTCTCCGACTTCCAGAAGCGTATGACTGCCGACACTACGCTCCTGCAGTATGGCGATTATAAGTACTGCAACTACCTCATGCTCACCAATAGTCAGGGCGAAACAGACACGAAGGTATATCCTTTCGTCAACACCGCAGATAAGAAGTACTACTACCGCATCATCTCGGGTGGAACGGACAACGATCGCAAGGATCGCTGCATCGAGCTCCTCGCCACGGGTTCTTCGCTCATCACTACTTATAGCACCAAGGGCGCCGCAGCCGGTGTGCTTTGGACGAATGCTCAGGCTGCTGCTGGTGCCGACAATTACGACTACCAGTGGTGGAGCCTTGAGCAAGACCCGGCGAACCCTGGCAAATATGCCCTCGTATGTAAGGCACAGCCCAACGGATCAGTGAAAGCTACTCCGAGCAACACCTCTACAGGAGGTCGCTGGAGCTATGACAACTCTGCAAAGCACTACAACTTCGTGCTCGGTTCGGGTGCTTACGGCAAGAAGGGCAACAACTACTACTATTCGCTCGCCAGCGACCAAGTGAGCGGTCAGTATCTCAACTCTTCTATGCCTGGCCAGGGCCTTGCTGTCAACGTGTACAATCAGCCCACAAGCGGTGCCGGCGGACAGTGGGAGTTCTCTCCACTTGAAGACTATGGCGGAAGCGCCGTCACTCCCGTCACTTTCGACTATCTGAAGGAAGGCAAGACCTATACGCTGACCAATGCTGTAGAAGGATTCGAAGGCCTCACCCTCACCGACGACAACAAGGGCACTAACCTCAAGGCCAGCACCGACGCATTTGCCAATAATGCATGGACCGTAGAGTCGGCCACCACCAATGCTGATGGTTCACAATCGCTCAAGCTCCGCAATGCCGTAACGGGTCGTTACATCACCACGGTAGGCAGTTACGAGAATCAGCAGGGCTGTCCCGTATCAGTAGGCACTTCACAGGCTTCAGCCAACGTAACTTTGAGCTACGTAAAGCAGTACGATGACCTCCGCGTGAAGGTCTCCGATAAGAGCCTCTTCCCTCTGCCTTCGGGCAAGGTCAATGCAGGTACCACCATCAATGGTGCTTCTTACGATGCCGCTCGCGGTCAGGGTTCTGAATGGAAAGCAGAGCAGGTCAACGTAGTCACCTTCCAGTGTGCAGACGACCAAGGCAATACACTCGGCACATTCAAGCGCAGCATTCCCGTAACCGCCACAGAAATCACCTCCGACCTTTGTCCTACCTTCAAGAACCTTAAGGTAGAGACTATCGCCCCCGAAGGCGAAAATACTTACGCAGTGACCTATAAGCGCGAAGCATACGCCGTGACCTACCACTGCACCACTCCCGAAGGCGCTATCATTGCCGACGACGAAGTGGCAGTACCTGTAGGCGAGAACTACACGGTAGCTATCCCCACCCACGAATTCTTCACCTTCAAGAGTGCCGACAAGGACAACGGGACCACCCTTACTCCCGATGCCGACCTCACCATCAACGCCACCTACACTACCGATGCCTTCATCGGTGTGAAGAAGGAAGGCGAGGTGGTCACTAAGCTCGAAGGCGGCAAGCAATACTTGCTCTACGACGCCACCACCGCATCAGGCCGTAGCGGTTATCGTGCCATCTCGGGCGACAACATCAATCGTGAACTCTCTGCCGACAATGCCTCGCCCTACGCTGTATGGGAGTTGCAGGGCACCAACAATAAGTTTAAGGTGTACAATCCCTACTCTTCTTACTACGTTCCCTCACTCGTTCGCTCCACAGCCACTAAGGGCAAAAACACTGGCGACACCTTCACCTTCACGCTCAACGCTGATGGCGAGACCTTCAATGTGAAGGGTACGAATGGTCAGTACTGGGATGGCAATGAGAGCGGCGACCTCGTGGGCTGGAATCAAGGCACAGGTCACCCCATCCGCGTGAGCACATTCTTCGCACGTCCCATGTACGAAGTCGACGTCACTTATATCGACGAAGAGACTGGCAGAGCTCTTGCCGAGAAGGTGCTCCTGCTCGATGCAGGTTCTGCCTATACCCTCACCACTCCAGCATACGATGGCTACACGCTCAGCAAGATCACGGGCAACGAATCGTTTGACGGAACGGTTAAGAGCAACCTCTTCATCAACGTATACTACGCGCCCACAGCTTCGGGCATTACATCTGCCACCACCTCTGGAGCATCGGCTCCCAAGGCCATCTACGATCTGCAAGGTCGTCGTCTCCAAGGCATCTCTCAGCCCGGCATCTACATCATCGGAGGCAAGAAGGTGCTCGTAAAGTAAAGCATTCTTAGTCCTCTCCCCATAAGCATATCCTCACCCCGAGGATATGCTTTTTTATTTCATACAAGAAAACACTTCAGTAGCATTAAAGCATTTTGAGAGGCAGGAAGCCTAAGTTCTGAAACAGTGTAAAAAGGGAAGAGAATCGACGTGGGGAAATTGTCACTTCAAGAGATAATTCGTAATTTTGCAGCATGGAACAAAAGCTTCAGACTGCTAACAACCAATTTAGCGTGCTTGCCGAACGCCCCGTAGGCAAGCTTCTTATGCAATACGCCATCCCAGCCATCGTGGCTATGGCGGCATCGTCGGTCTACAACATCATCGATGGTATATTCATCGGTCAGGGTGTGGGTCCCGCTGCCATTATGGGCTTGGCGCTGACCAATCCACTTATGTCGCTCACTGCCGCCTTTGGTGCCATGGTGGGTGTAGGTGCCGCCACGCTAATGAGCGTGAAGCTCGGACAGAAGGACTATGGTACGGCGCAAAAGATTCTGGGCAACGTAGTGATCATGAACCTCACGATGGGTATCACCCTCGGTGTGATATTGCTCTGCTTCATCGACCCTATCTTGCGATTCTTCGGAGCAAGCGACGTGACGCTTCCCTACGCTCGCAGTTTCATGCAGATCATCCTCTCGGGCAACGTGGTGACCCACATGTATCTTGGCCTCAACGCCATGCTTCGCTCTACCAACCGCCCGCAGAAAGCCATGTATGCCACCTTTGGCACAGTGGTGCTCAACTGCGTGTTTGCCCCCCTATTCATCTTCGTCTTCGGATGGGGCATCCGCGGTGCAGCTCTTGCCACCATTTTGGCACAGCTTACGATGCTGATGTGGCAGATTAGGCTGTTTAAGAACAAGGCAGACTTGATCCACCTCTCCCGACAGTATATCAAGCTCGACCTTCACATCGTGCGTGAGTCGTTGCTCGTGGGCTTGCCGCAGTTTTTGATCAACCTCTGTGCTTGCCTCGTAGCAGCCATGATGACGCGCAGTCTCACTACGTATGGTGGCGACGTGGCAGTAGGTGCTTTCGGTATCTGCAACCGATTGATTCTCTTCATCATCATGGTGGTGATCGGTCTGAACCAAGGCATGCAGCCCATTGCGGGCTACAATTTCGGAGCACAGCACTACGACCGCGTGCTTGGTGTGCTCAACCGTGCCCTCATTGTGGGCACGTGCATCACGATGACGGGCTTCATCATCGGTGTATTCTTCCCCACCCCATTCGTATCAATCTTTGCGAAAGATTCTCCCGAACTCATCCACATGTCTGCCCACGCGCTGAGTTGCATGGTGATGATGTTCCCCATCGTGGGCATTCAGATCGTGTCTACCGCATTCTTCCAAAGCATTGGCTACGCACCGAAGAGTATCTTCCTCTCGCTCACGCGTCAGCTCATCTTCCTGCTTCCAGCCATCTTCATTCTGCCTCACGTCTTTGCCGACCCTCTCGAGGGCCTTTGGCATGCCGCTCCTACGGCCGATGGCCTTGCTTCTGTGCTCGCCATCACGCTGCTTGTGAAGCAGGTGCACAAATTCAAGAAGATGAAGCCCAACAATGCAGATTGACTCTTTCTGTCGCCAACACCATTCCTGGTAAAGGCCAATTTCTTCGTCTATAAACTTTAAACTTATCCACCGGCGCTCGCGCCCTAATACATCGCATACTTTGAAAAAGACTGAACCATTCATCATCAACATCGGTCGCTCGCTTGGTAGCGGCGGCCGCGCCATAGGCCATATTCTGGCCAAAGAATTCGACATTGCTTACTACGACCGCGAGATTCTCAACCTCGCTGCCAAGGAGAGCGGCTTCTGCCCTGAAGTGTTTGAGCGTAGCGACGAGAAGAATCGTTTCCTTCGCACACTGGGCAACATCATTCCCTTCTTTGGTGGTGGCTCTACGTACTACAACAATGAGCTGTCCAACGAGAATCTCTTCCGTCTTCAGAGCGAAGCCATACGCAAGGCTGCTGCCGACCATTCGTGCATATTCATCGGTCGCTGCGCCGACTACGTGTTGCGCGATTTCCCACGCTGCGTCAACGTGTTCATTGCCGCCGACATGCCCGACCGCATCGCATCGGTCATGAAGCGCAACGGATGCTCTGAAGAAGAGGCTCGCAACGTCATCGAACGCGGCGACAAGGAGCGTTCAGAGTTCTACAACTTCTACTCCTCTGGCACGTGGGGTGCTGCCTCCACCTACCATCTATGCATCAACTCCTCCGTGCTCGGCATAGAGCGCACAGCAGCATATATCAAGCAATTCATCATCGAAAAATTGGGACTCGAATCGCAGCAAGAGGATTAACTCTCTCTCACGCGCGATACGTCTTTCCCGAAGGAATTACACATTCTTACATATGTCACGCATCATTCATCTCACGCTGTTACTGCTACTGCTGCTTCCCTTAGGGCTTCACGCTCAGCAAGCACAAGTGACCAAGCGCAGCCAGACGCCACTACTCTTCCCTAAGTTTCAGACGGCTAAGGTGCGCCAGACCTTCGGCCGGTCTATAGAAGCGCAAGCCAACATTTTCCTGAAGGATGGGTCGCTTCTCTTCATGGATGGCGACAAAGTGAAACGTGCCTATACGAAGGGCATCATCGGTGTAGACTTCGGCGATACGGCTCGCTTCATGAAGGTGGACTCCGTCATGGCGCGCGTAGTGGCGCAGAAGGGCTACAACTTCTTGCTGCGCAAGACCACCGTAGACATGCCGCTCTATAAAGAGGAGACTTACGGCGGTCGCAACATGGACTACTTCGACATAGAGGATGCTGGCATCTTCCTCAATCTCGACTCGCAGAAGCGCGACGACGAGCAGGGAATCCCTCTAAAGGATACTTACTACTTCAGCATCCAGGGCGAAGTGATTCCCGCCAACGAGTCGTCGTTTAAGCACTTCGTGCGTCCCGACCGACAGGCCGACTTCAAGAAGTTGAAGGAAAACCGCTTCTGGAGTTGGCGCGACGAGAAATCGCTCAAAGAGTTATTGGACTTCTTGTAGAAGATGAGCAACAGAGAGGCTTGCTCCGGCTATCAGACTAACGAAGCTATTCATCTTCCCCAATTAGTTCTGTGGGCGACGCGTCCCGCGTCGGCTCTGCCACAAATCAAGAGAGAAACTCACAGAATCTTTTGAACTTACTTCTTGATTCATAGCAATGCCGACGCGGGACGCGTCGCCCACAGAACTAATGAATAGACTTTCTATTTCCACATACACATCCCCCATCATGAACCCTTGGATACTTGCCGCCCGTCCCAAGACGCTTGCGGCAGCTCTCATACCTGTCACTACGGCTACAGCGCTCGCATTCGCTGAAGGTCACGGACGATGGACGCCAGCTCTGCTATGCTGCCTCTTCGCAGCACTGATGCAGGTGGCAGCCAACTTTATCAACGACCTCTTCGACTTCACAAAAGGCACCGATCGTGAAGACCGGCTCGGCCCCGAACGTGCCTGTGCGCAGGGTTGGATCACGCCTCAAGCGATGAAGCGCGGCATCGTTGTGGTGCTCGTCTTGGCATGTGCCGTGGGCTGTTTCCTGCTGCCCTACGGTGGGTGGAGTCTCGTAGGCATCGGTGCAGCATGCGTAGTGTTTGCTTTCCTCTATACCACTCTCCTCTCCTACATGGGCTGTGGCGATCTCTTGGTATGGGCATTCTTCGGCTTTGTGCCCGTATGCGGCACTTATTTCGTACAGGCGGGCTGCATCACACCCTCCGCGTGGTGGCTCGCTGCAGCTACCGGACTCGTGACCGATACGCTCCTGGTGCTCAACAATTATCGCGACCGCGACCAAGATGCCGAGAGCGGAAAGCGCACACTCATCGTAGTGCTTGGCGAACGATTTGGCTCGCTCTTCTACCTGCTGCAGGGCGTACTGGCTTGTCTCTGCACAACGGTCCTCTGCCTTTATGCTCATCCTTGGGCAGCACTCTTGTCATGGCTTTATCTCGTGCCCCACTTCCTCACGTGGCGCAGCATGGTGCGCATTCACCGTGGCCGTGAGCTCAACCGAATCCTCGGACTTACCTCGCGCAACATGCTCATCTTTGCAATGCTCTTTATTCTCGGGTGCTTGCTTTAGCGGGGGAGTTTCCTCTAAATTTATAGACACCGAAACGCGTTGGCGGAATTGGTAAACGAGTTGACAAGTTAACAGATGAACAGGCAAGTTTGTTGAGCCAATCGTTCTCGTTTTTAACGAAACAAGTAGCTAAGACATTTTTGCTTGTTAACTTGTCAACTTGTTTACCCGTTAACCAAGAATTCCGTCAAAGGCTGCACCTAACTATGCCGACGCATGATGCACCGCACAGAACTTAAGGAGTGGGAGCAGAAATTCCGAAAGATAAGGATCTGATCTCTCGCGTACGCGCGCGCACTACAGGGAGTTTTCCCTTGCTATCCCTACATCTTGCACTCATCTACGCTGAAAGCATTGATATTCAGCGTATTATAGCAGTGCAGGCAGTTATCATTATCCCTCATTTTTGCCCCCGTCCTCGCTGCACTACCCGAAGGCCTTGATCTTAATCCAATTACCCCCTATGCTGTTTTAATTAGTCCCCCATGCTGTATTAATTAGTCCCCCAAAGCGTTTTTTCTGTTCCGACCTCTAATTATAGCGCCTCCAGTGTAGGCAAAAAGTAGGGAAAGTGCAGGCAAAGTGCAAGCAAAGTGTAGGCAAATGTATGCCCATCAATCTATTAAGCCATTGATTACCAACGGTTTTCAGTCGCCCAAGTGACAGATAATCACTAATCGTGCGCTAAACTTACTGAGTGCACGCGTGAAGAGATGAATATTACAAGTTCAAGTTTCGGATTTAGAATGGGCGGGCTGAATCTGAAACTTGAATGAATATTACAAGTCTGCCTACCTCGTTCTTCTTTCTTCTCCAACCTTGTAATCATTACAACGGGCTTCTCATTCTGCCACTACAAGCGTAAACATATGCTTATTCCATCCGTATTATTTACAACTATATCCGTCATATAGAACAACCTTAGCTATTCATTCACATTAAGGCTATTTAAATGGTTTAGAAGTATTACACCACGATAGCACTACACAAGTGCTATCGTGGAGTAGCAAAAAGCGTATTTTAGTCTAAATAAATATAAATTTACTCGTCGCGATACAGATATTCTTAATGACACGAATAGTCAATATTATTTTTTTATGTACCTTTGTGTTGAATTACGACACACTATAAAGAAGCGTTGGCGCAATTACACATGCGACGACAGCACTTGATAGGGTCGATTCGCAGGAGAGAGAGATACGGTGTGGCATGCTCACAGAGAGAGAGCAAGTTGCACCGCAAATATTCTTATACCTAACCGCAAGAGGCAGAAAGCAGGGCTACAATAGCAGTGACCATGCTGCGCGAGACATAAGAAAATGCTCCGAGCATAAGCCAAGAAGCCTCTAAGCAAACAAAGAATAATCAACAAATAAATACACTATAATGAAAAAGACAATCTTTTCAGTAGCACTGGCTGCCGTATTGGCAGCAGGTTGCTCATCGGACGACCCCGTCATCAATGGCGGCAACAAGGGTGGCGGCGTAGGAGATGGCTACATCTCGCTGAGCATCAAGGCACCTACTTCTTCTGCCCCCGCATCATCAAGCATGCGCAGCGCATCAAGAGCTGAGACCAACAATAATGACAACTTTAAGCAGGGCACAGCAGCCGAATACAAGATTCACGACGTAACCGTGCTTATCTTCGACGACAGCAACAACCTCGAACGCATCTATTCTACCGAAAACAATACCCTCCCCGCAGTAGATAGCTGGACGAGCCTGACGGGCGACAACCAAAACGTGGAAACCACCGCTAAGACCGACGCCATGAAGGTGACAACGGGCGATAAGCACGTGATCGTGATAATGAACAACAATGGCAAGTTCAACTTCAGTGGCATACGTACACTGAGCGACTACCAGAACATGTCGTTCTCTATCAACAATAGCAGAGAAGACCTGGCAAGCAACAAATACAACAAGATAGACCGCTTCACCATGGACGGTACCACGGATGGCTGCTTCTTCATGACCACAGCACCTATCGTGAAGGGTTCGACCATCGAGCGTTATGCCACGGTTACAGCTCAAAACACGATTGAAAAAGCCAAAGCTACCCCTGCTAAGGTCTACGTGGAGCGTGCCGTAGGCAAGGTGGAAGCTGGCATTAAGCCCAATGCTGCTGGTTGGACAAATGGTACTTACACCGTGCCTACAGGTTCGGGCAACGCTGGTGCAAAGATCACCATCCTGAAGTGGACACTCAACATCACCAACAACGCTGCCTACGTGAGCCGACAAGTGGACGACAAGTGGCTGAACACGACGACCTATCCCGTAGAGCAGTTTGTAGGCGGCGTAGAGCCAAAGCGCATCTATTGGGCACAGGATCCTAACTACAAGACTACGAGCACTTCCCAGCTCTACATCTTCACGCCCGGCAACGAGAGCGCAAATGTCACTACCGACCTCGACGCTTCCGAGTATTGCCTCGAAAACACCTTCGACATCGCACATCAGACGCAGGATCAGACCACTCGCGTAGTGTTCAAAGCCAAGTATGTGCCCGCCGGCTTCACTGATGGAGAAGACTGGTACACCATCGGTTCGACTACGACTCCGCTTCACGCCTCACAGGCAGAAACGCTCATCAACAATAAGATCAGAGAAATCAACCACAACGAAGGCAGCAGCATTCCTAACATTAATATGAACGACCTGTATGCTACAGTTGACAATAAGTTGACGACCAACTCCTTCCAGAGTTCCGTTACCCAGGAGCAAGTGAACAAGGTAAACGAGGCTATCGGTAGCATCAAGGTGTACAAAGGTGGCATCTGCTACTACTGGGCTCGCGTGCGCCACTTCAACGATTTCTCTGAATCATGGAATGGCACCAACCATACCAGCTACACTGAGGCTTACGACCTCGGCCGCTATGGCATCGTGCGCAATAACTGGTATCGCGTAAACATCAACACCGTAAAGAACCCTGGCGAACCTACCATCGACGTGCCGACCAACCGCATCGATGATGAAAACAACTACTACATCGACTGCGACATCAATATCCTCTCATGGGCTTATCGCTCACAGGATATCGACCTCTAATGGCTGATAATCAGTTCTAATACTTTGACGGAAGAGAGAGTACGACCGCGCCACCACCCACGAGCGGAAGCGCAGTCGTGCCCCCTTCCGCCTTTTTTACATTATAAGAAAGCTCATAGAGCTCCCACTTTATCTCAACCCATGCAACGACTCGCATACTTACTGCTTCTCCTATTCCAACTCTGCTTGGCAGAGGGGGCGCTCACGGCGTGCCAGTCGGGAAGCGACGAGCCGGAAGGACAGACCGACTTCGACCAGAAGCCTACGCTCCAGCTGCATGGCACTTACTTCACCCTCACACTCACCGCTGCACAGCCCTCTGCCACGGCTTCACGAAGTCCTCTGGGAGGAGAAGATGGCGACGGACGTGATTGGGGCTACGAGCGCGAGCGCAAAGTGACCGACGCTACGCTGCTCTTCTATCAAGACCAGAACGGAATCAACGGAGACGAGAATACACCCATTACTTATGCGCTCTATGCCACAAGTTTTACAAACGTGACAGACGATAGCGGCATTACGCAGTACACCACAGGATTGCTCCATGCCGACGAGCCCTTCCTGACGGGCCACTACCACGTGATCGTACTTGCCAACATGGGCAACCAGCAGAGCCTTAAGGGACATACGCTCGGCGAGGTGCGCAACATGCTCTGCACCCGCCTTTACGACCAAACGGGAAATGATCCCACCACAGCGACCCACTTTGCCATGACCTCAACGAAGGACGCCGACGTGACCATTGAGGGCGAAGGCGGAGCAGACAATCCCATCCACGTGGGGCCCGTCAACATCGGCCGATTGGCAGCTCGTATAGACTTCTCTACGGGCGATGCTTCAGCGCAAGGCGGCACCCTTGTGCCCAAAATCACACTCACACCCGAAGGCGCCACTCAGAGCGTCACACTTACCAACACTTACCGATACACCATATATCAATCGACCGACAATAAAGCTACTTCCGATTGCTTCTACCTCTGCTCGGTGACGCCCTTCAATCTCCAGGCTTCGGGCGTACAGCTCATCCGCCGTGTGAGCCAAGCCACGGATGGCACACAGACCATCCAGTATCTCGGCACGGAGACAACCGATGCGCAAGGCATGGCGACCAACTTCGTGCTCGACCCCTGGACAAGCCTGAAGGGACAAACGGCGGTAGAGGGATTAGCCTATACCTATCCTTACGGCCAAATGGAGAGCCTCAGCGATGCAGAGGCTTGGCCCCTGCGGGAGCCCGACCCGCTCAACACAGACGGACGTACGGCATTCAGCATCCTGACTTACGCACAGGAGAACACGCTCTCGCTGCAGAGCAACAAGGAACGTTTTGCCACGGGCATCATGATGCGCGGCTATTATGGCAAACATCAGGCGGATGGCAGCTATACTTACAGCGAGAAGACTTACTACTACTTCATACGTCACGCTGACCCCAACCACACCAGCGCCGACAACGTGCCCATGAAATATGGCATCGTGCGCAACAACATCTACCGCATCCGCATCAATCGAGTCACTGCCTTAGGTATCGTCATGCTCGAGGTGAGAGACTGGACGCCGATCCGCGTGCCGGAGATAGAAATGTGAGACAGAGTTCTTGTGGGAAAAGTATTAAGTATAAAGTATTAAGTATAAAGTATTAAGTATTACATTCTTGCAAGTTCACAGCCAGTACCGGGGGCGACGCGTCCCGCGTCGGCATCAAGAGCAAGAACAAACAAGAAACCTATTCCCCAGTTCCGTGGGCGACGCGTCCCGCGTCGGCATCCGCCCTACAAAGCATACTTGCAACCTCACCATGCCAACCGCCAACTGCTACCAATAAGAATCACCCCACACTATGCACATCCTACGCTCTCTACATACAATAGCACTACTCATAGCCACAGGAGCCATTCTCTCCTCCTGTGCTTCAGACGATCCCAGCCCAAACGGACGCCACCAAGCGCCCATCACCGTCAAACTCACCCTCGCCACCACGCCGATGGCAAGCCAGAGCCGAGCAGTCTGGACCGATCCCAACGCTGCGGATGGAGAGATGATGCACACGGCCTACGTGGTAATGGCTGACGAGAGCGGAAGGGTGACCAACATCATCGCCGTGAAGCCCAGTGATGAGTCGGAACGCGAAGTAATCAAGTATATCACCACCGAGAGTGGCACTTATACCTTCTACAACTTCGGCAACATAGCCGCCAACACTTCACAGATCGCTGGAAGCGATGCCTCAGAGCTGAGTAGCCTCAGCATTCAAGGACTGAACTTCCGCGTAGGAAGCCAAGCACCTGCCAGTGCCGCTGCAAGCGCCACGACGACGTGTGCCTTCAACAACTTCGATCTATCAGTTCACCCCGAGGGGATCCCTATGACCAACATCGAGAGCCACGAACTGAGCAACGACGAGACCGTGGAACTTCAGCTTTACCGTCAACTATCGAAGTTGCGCTTTCTCTTCACCAATCAAACGGCAAGCAAGGTGCGCGTGGAGAAAGTCACGGTGGGAAATATCACCGCCAACGGCACGTCCATCTACCTCTTTCCACCCAAGGACGACAACAACGGCGTGTGCATCTCATGGCCCAATGCGGCGCAAAGAGCCACACAGACGTTCACTTATTTCGACCAAGCTGATGCTCCATTAGAACTCTCTGAGGGGCAAGCCAACGTAGCTTTACCCGACCAATACATCAACGAGAGCCAAACGGATCACGCCACGGGCCGATTCCCGATCAACATCACGCTGAAGCGTCTCTCGGGCACAGAGTGGCAAGCCGACGAGCGCCACGCCTTGATCACCCTAAGCGATGCACCGCGCAATGCGCTCGTGATGGTGCCCATCACGCTGACCGACTTCCTGTTCGACCTCGAGGCATTCTTCTATCCGCCCATCGGGGGCTACCCGCCCTACAGCATGGTGAAACACAACGATGAGTACTATGCCACCTTCAAGGGCGCAGGCGACTTCCAACTCATTCCTCACATCTATCGCTATGCCGATCGCGACAACCCAGAAGAATGGTTCACGCTCAACAATACGGCTCGCGTAGAGAGCTACACCATGCAGGTGAACGACCCCTCGAGCATCTTCTCTACCCGTCCGCACGTCGATCAGACCACGGGCGAGATCCTCGGTACGCTCAGCGGAAACACGGGACGAGCCAGCGTGCACATCACGGCTTACCTCAAGGTGAATGAAAGTCAGACGCAAGTGTACAACCGCACCGTTTTCTTTATTGCTGAGACCAACGATTAATTAAGAGAATGCAAAAACGCATTCTTTATAGCTGAAACCAATGACTGAAAAAGGTAACCACGCAATGAAGCACCTTTTATCATATCTATATATATGCCTCTTCATAGCCGTCCTCTCACCGATGACGGCTCTTAGCGTTTATGGACAAAAAGCTGCCACGACAGAGACCACGCAGACGGGCTACGTGCAATTCTCAGGCATGGGCCGTACCGTTCTCTACGTAAACGATGCACGAACGCCCGTAGCCGGCACTCCCAACGAGACAACACCCAGCGATGCCACCTACAAATGGACGCTTTCATTCACTCTAAAGGGCACGATGGGAACAAACGTGCAACTGAAGAATGGCGATGGTCGTTGGCTCGTATTCTCCAACAATACTTTCGCTACCACCACCGATGCCTCGCAAGCAACGAGTTTCAGTTGGACGAGCAACACCTACTATACACAAGAGGGGCTCGACCGCCATCAACTTGAGATTCCCGGGCTGAGTGGTTATGCCGTGGGCGTGACAAGCAGCGGGCTCACCGTGGTGAAGAAGAACTCACGCTATGCCGTAGTGCTCATCACCGACAATGTGGTAGGCCCCACTCTGCCCACGATGAGCAGCATCAACTTCAAGTATTATTACAACATCGGCACGCAGTGGGGCGACGACGCTGTAGGTAAAGACTGGCTCTACACATCGGGCACAGAGTCGACCAGCGTACGCGTGGGCGACGCCAGCAATAAGAATAAAGACGCCTACAAGTGGAGCATCACGGAGGCTAACGATATGGGCGATGTGGTATTCAAGACTAAGGATGGATGGTACATCACACAGGCCTCGGCCAACGATCCCTATACGCGTACCTCCAGTCGCAACGACGCAGCCGTTTTCCGCCTCGTAGAGGCTATCGACCAAGGTCAGGTGAGCTGGTACAATCAACAAGGCAAACAGACCAATATCAACGGTCAGTATTGGTACGACTTCTGGCAACTGCGCAACGTGGGCAACAACGCCTACTTCTTCGAAGGCAACCAGCAACAGATGGGCGGACTCAAGAGCAACCTTGGCACCAATTATTCATCGACCATCGGTAAGGGCTTAGGCAACTATTGCTATGCCTTCAACCGCTTACGCTTTGAAGCAACAGGAGATGCTGAGCAGGTGCCCCACTTCATGCAGTTTACGGGTGAAGGACGCGCCGTGCTGAGCACTACCGACGACGGACAGGAACTCACCGCTCGCACGCTCGAAGCAGGCGCCACAATGGACGACGCCTATGCATGGTATCCCGACGCTAACACCAACAATCATACTATCCGCCTACAAAATGCCGACAAGCGCTGGCTCGCCTACCACGATGGGAAATTCTCATTTACTACCAATGCCTCCGACGCTACCGCATTCGGGTGGACGCAAAACACTTACTACGAGGCAGAAGGCATCGTGCGCTATCAGATGCTTCTCCCCGGACAGGAGGAATATGCGCTGGGCGTACGCAATGGCACGTTCTCTATCGTAAAAGCCAACTCTCGCTATGCAGTAATGCTCATCACCGAAGACATTGTTGGAGCCGACCTACCCGAGATGAGCACCGACAAGCGTTCTCACCTTTACAACATCGGCACCACCTGGGGCAACAACAACTATGGCAAAGACTGGCTCTACACTCGCAGCAATAGCACTGCCCACCTGCAAGTGGCTGTGACCGAAAACAAGTCAGACCTTAGCGGTGATGCCTACAAGTGGAAGATGATCGAGGCCAACGAATGGGGCGACGTTTACTTGGTGACACAGGATGGGTGGTTCCTTACACAGAAGAGCGCGACAGACGGATACTCTCGCACCGACCTTAAGCGCGAAGCTACCATATTCCGCCTCACCGAAGCCGTTGATCAAGGTAAAGTGGCACTCAATACGAAGGAATCGTGGGCCGATTTCTGGCAATTAAAGAATACGGCAAATGGCACGTTCTTCTTCGAAGGAAGCAACAACCAGATGGGCGGTACGAGCAATGCCCTGGCCACCTCTGGATTCAACGAAGGCTTAGGAAAGTATTGCTATTCGTTCAACCGCGTGAAGTTTGCCGATACAGGCGAGACCACTTCGTTCGAGAACTACCTGCAGTTCTCTGGTATGGGACGCCACATTCTCTACGAGCAAAGCGGCAAAGTCATGGCACGCGAACTGCAAAAAGACGTCACCCAGCTTCCCGCCGACTCCTGCCTATGGATTTTCGACACCTCATCAGCCGATGGCGTCTACCTGCGCAATGGCCTTAACCACTTCCTACGCATAGAAAAGGGCGACAAGGGCTATACATTCTCCGCCGTTGCCGACATGGCACAAGCCACCCTGCTCACCACAAGTCACGACACCTACTACAACGCGGAGGGCATCAACCGCTACAACGTGCTGCTCGCTTCAGACAATACCTTGGCACTCGGTATCGACAATAATGGTGTACTTACGATGGTGCCTGCAGGTTCACGCTACGCTGTGATCCGCATGTCGGACAATGTGAAAGGTGCCGAGGCTATCACGCTGAGCAACTCCGAGGTGCAGAAGGTCTACAACCTTGCTTGGCTTTACGAAGACAGTAGCACTTCGTTTTCGAAGAACTACGTCTACGCCAATGCTCCCTCTGCCTTCACCAGTACTGCCAACTCGCTACAAGCCAACTCGCTACGTTATCAGTGGACGCTCGAAGCAACGAGCGACGGCTCGGGCGACTTCTACCTGAAGAGCATGTCGGGCTATTATGCCGCACAGACGAGCACCGCCGCTTCGCTCTCGCTCACCGACAAGGAGAGTTCTGCCGCACGCTTCCGTCTGGTCGAGGCCGACGATAAAGCAGCTAAGTATGCAGACCATTGGCAGATGAAGAACGTGGACAATGGGCAGTTTATCTTCGTAGGATGGAGCAACGCCTATGGCGGTACAAGCAATGGCATCAATATCATTTACGATGGCGTGACGAAGGGTAATTACAATTACTCCAACAACCGCATGATCTTCATCCCCATTGAGGCTAAGCTCCGTGGCTACATACTCTTCTCTGGTCTTGGACCATTTCCGCTATGCGATGGCAATGACCACGGCCGTCCCTTCGTACACCACGGCGTAAAGGATATTAATTATAAAGGCCATAAGTGGGTACTCGTGAGCCATAAGGCACAAGAGGGAAATAGCACCGTCTATCAGCTGAAGAGCGACCAAGACAATTATATAGGTTGGGACGCTAAGCGCAATTTCTTTACCACTGCCGACCCTGCAGAGGCTTATCCCTTCCGCCTGCGTTATAGCACCTATCAGAACAATGAGTGCTTGCGCTACGAGCTTTGCTCTGCCGAGGGAAAAGCCCTCAGTTCCAACTGGGCGCCCACCAAGAATATGTCGGACGAACTCTTTTGGGGCAATACAGGCACGCGCTACAGCGTATTGCGATTTGCCGACTTCATCAGCGGACCGACCCTGCCCGAGGCTAATGCGCGAGGCAAAGACCTCGCCGTCTACACCATCAACACTTCATCCGAAGATTTCTCCCACCGCATGCTTTGCGACAGCATCAGCGCCAACTTACTGAGCAGCGAACTTATTCCCGACGAGGACTATACCTCACAAGGAGATCGCGGTCAACTCAGCGACTACGTACGCTACTGCTGGGTGGCTACTCCCACGCTGACCAATGGCAAGCAAGTGGGCGACTGCATCGTGCGCTCCTTCCGTGGCAACTATTTGAGCTACGACGCCACAAAAAGCCGTTTCTACGTGACCACAGATGCTTCAAAGGCTGCTATCATCCGTTTGATTGAAAACGACTTCCAGACCGACTCATGGCAGCTCCAATACATCGGCACCACAGCGACAGACGGGACTTTCACCCCCTTCACCTCTCAGACCAACATCTTCCAGTACAAGCCCAATACGGGTACAAGCACCACCAACGGCAATTACTTCACGCTCGGATCGCCCTCCAGCCAATACAACTATCTGCGTGTAGATACGGTCGACGTATACCCAGGCTTCAGCAACGAACAGGGCGGAACGTTGCGCAGCATGGTCTTCTATCACGTGACGGGTAGTCCAGCTTTGCGCAAAGTGCCTTCAAGCGACGTTGTCGATGCCAATGGCACCAACAACACCGTGGCTTCCGTCACTTGGAAACTCATAGGCAATCGCGACGACTTCGTAGTGCGCCAGTACGACAACTCATACATCGCCTACGATGCCGCTACAAAGCGCTTTTTCACCACCACCGACAAGGCTCAAGCCATGCGCTTCCGTATGATGCAAAATACGCTGAAGACGGGCGACATCATCACCTGGTGCTTCTGTCCGCTCGGTGCTGATGGTCTGCTGCCCGATGCTCCACAGTGTATTCAGCGCAACGATGATGGTTCGCTTTCACTCGTCGACTATCAGGGCAACTATACGAAGGCGGAGACTGGCATCTACGTCACCCCACGCACTTCGCCTTACTTCTCATCTTCCGAAAAGGCATATTATCAATACCTTTACTTCCCCGCCACGGGCACTTCTCCCAAACTTTACCTCACGGGAAGCGACAATGGCGATCTGCGTGCCTATGCTGCCCAGAAAGCCATCAACCAGGTGAAGCCCTCACAGGGCAAGGTAGAGTTTCTCAACAATCAGCTATGGGCCTTCGTTGGCCCCCACGACGACTTCGTCATCATGAGCCGCGACAGCACCTACCTGGCCTACAATGCTGCTGGTGCCGCTACGGAATACGACGTCGAAGAGCGCTCCGACTGCTTCGTTCCCGTCACCGACTACGAATCGGCAGCCCACTTCCTCGTACACAGTGATGAGGACAATCCTCTCAAGGGCGACTACTCCGTGCAGTACATCCGCGGCGAGACCGTAACGGGGCAGGAGGGCAAGTTTCTCCAGATGCTCCATGCCGACGCCGTCAGTGCCAATCCCACTACGGGACAATCGGCACGCGATGCATATTGGTACTTAGGACTGCAGGAGAGCAATGCCCCCGCCCTCATTCCCGAAGACTGGACCGTGAGCGATGCTGAGGATTATAAAGACTACCGCATCATCCACAAGCGTCCCTGGTTTGTACGCGAAGCGCAAGATCTGCCCTCAGAGGTTTCTATGACGGGATTTGTGGATAAAGACAACACGCCCGGCTTCACCCAAAACGAGTACACCGGCGACCTCATTCAGCAGACCAACGTATTCACCACCCACTTCTACGTGAAGGACGGCACGCAGCGCTACTTCTATCTACCCTCCATGTCGCGCTTCGCCGATGTCAACACGGGCAGTGTGATCGACGTCTCAGCCAGTACCATTCGTGCCTACCAGCGATTCTACAATTACGAGACGGAGGGTCCGCTCGACTCTCACCGCGTAATCTTGAAGCGTAAGAGCCGTCGCGAGTATGCCAATGGCACGGTGATGGGATCGCTCCTCAACCTCAATCGTTACTATGGTGCCTTCGTGGGCGAAGAGGTTACCTTCCAAATGCCCGTACTCACCCCCGACCATTATCGCTACACTATGGGACTCGATGCTTCGGCATACACTGACTTCGTAGACTACTTTGGCGACAACGCCCTCGTCTACGAAGACACGCTTCGTACCACTCAGGGTGTGGCGCTTCCCGAACTGCAGAACATGGTGGAGCCTACCCTATCGGGGCGTTATCTCTACGTCGTACACAATGCTCGCGAGATGGCCGATTCCCTGGCACGCTGCTATGATGGTTCCGACCAATGGATCGAGACTCACGAAATCACGTTCCCCAAGAAGAAGGTCAACTTCAAGAACTGCACTGTGCCCCTCAACATGCAGCTACAGAACTATTGGATCTACGATTCCAACCTGCGCGATGCTACTCCCGAGGAGAAGAATCGCTCTCTGGTCAACCTCACAAACTATAAGTACTTGAAGTTTGAAGTAGAGGGCAACGCGGGTATCCAAGTATACTATCCTTCGGGCGTCACCGCCGACGACCAACTTCCCATCGATGGTGCGAGCCATCAGAACGCCGACCTCTCCACCTGTCGTTTCATCCGCTTCCTTTACCCCAAGGCCAAGGCTGACGGCACGGTCGACCGCACCACCAAGTCGCTTGCCCTGCCCGACGAAATAGGCTTTGCATGGGGCGATAGCGCCGTGATCAAGATCTACGCTTACAGTCCCGACTCGAAGAAGAGCTACAACCTGGCTCGATTCGTTCTCCACTTTGCCGACGATACCGAACCTCTGCCCTACACCGAAGTGTTGGGCTATGCCACAAGCACCTCAGGCACTCCTCTGAGCGGAGCGAGCAAGTACCTCTCACCTCGATCGCCACAGGCGCTGGCAGAGGAATATGGTGGAGCGCGTGCCACCATCGACTTCAATGCCGAAAGGTTTAAACCCTTCCTCACTCCGCCCTTCGGCGTGAGCACCACCAACAAGCGCTACAATCGCGTCTCTACAGGGAGCAACCAACCGCTTGCCTCGTCCACCACGTTGGACTACTCTTATGGTGTGCCTCTCCTTTACGAACATACCAGCTACGACTTCCAGCCTTACATCTACAATAATGCCAACAGCATGAGTGAGAACACCTGGGGCTCGTACACCATCTGTCGGCAGTTTAAGGTGAACTGGATCAGTTCGTCGAAGAATATGTACCACCCCGTGCGCACGCTCTACAAGCAAGCCTACACGGACAAAGACTACGACGACACTGATGCTGCCTTCATGTACATCGATGCCTCAGAGCTTCCCGGTAAGTTCTGCTCACTCGAGTACAATGGTAGCCTCTGCAAGGGCTCACGCCTCTACTTCTCGGCATGGCTCTCAAGCCCTGATGCCCTGTGGCGTAACGTCAGCACCAAGACAGGAGGCGATGCCCCAGGCAATGTCATTCTGACGGTGAAGGGCATCCAAGTCGATCCGCTCACGCAGAAGGCCATCAAGGAAGTAGTGCTCTACAACTACTGTCCGGGGCCCATCTTCGAAGTAGCCCGCAATGCCGACGGCACCACCCTAAGCCGTGGCGAAAACGAAGAGGGCGTATGGCAACAAGTATACTTTAGCTTTATCAACAACCACGACGAGGATTTCCAACGCTACGAACTTACGCTCGACAACGCTTGTACCAACTCCAATGGTGGCGACATCATGATAGACGAAGTACAGATGTTTGCCATGAAGCCCACCGTTAAGATGGAGCGCACCACGCCCGTCTGCGGTCAGCACGTCACGTTGGCCAAACTCACGTGCGACTACAGCTCGATGCTCAGTTCCTTGGGTCTTAAGGAAAACGAGACTCCCTCCGAGGGAATGCCCCGCATGTGGTATTGCGTGCTCGACAAGGAGGCTTATGAAAAGGAGCTTCAAGGCATTACGCGCCCCACACAGGCTGATGTGCAGCGTGCCTTCGATGCAGCCCTTGTGGGCGACCCTCAGAGCAACGATGATGAACTTAAGGCATTCCGCAGCGTATCCTTCTCTACACGCTACACCGACATTCCCCAATTCTCTTATCGTGAAGCCCTGAGCGACAAGGTAAAAGGCGCCATTATCCGCCGTGAGACCGATTCTAAGGGCGAGCGCCACATGATCATCTCCGACAAGGTGAGCGCCAGCAAGATGAAGGGTAATCACAAGTACTACCTCGTCTTCGTACCCCGCTACGGCGACAGTCCCATCACGGAGGAGAATGCCGTTGCAGAGTTCCAGGTAGGCGACTCCTGCTGCATCCGTTCAGAGTTTGAGACCGCTGCCAGCGCCTCCTTTATCGACGAGGCAGCCGACAGTCTCTCCGCTGGCAACCTCATCACCGTCTGTGCCAACCAGAGCGTCAACATCACTGCCAAGCTCAATGGTATCAACCAGGACGGAACGCTCGCCACCATCCAGCCCATGTACGACTGGTGGCTCGACTACGTTGCGTGCGACTTCACCCACGTCTATATCACTACCGATGGCACCATCCAGGAGTACGCCAATGCGCAAGCCCACCAGCAAGGCGAAGTTTCGCTCCGCGAGGCGCTCATCAACTTCCGCCACTACTATCCCACCGCCACCTCGCTCTCTGACGTCACGCCCCACACCATCGATCCCGCTTACGTGCTGACGAGCGGACAGATAGCGGGCCTCAAGACGCTCGTGCAGCCCACTCCAGAGGAAGTAGACGATCAAGGCAATATCACCTCGCCCGGCCACATGGCTCCCCTCCACCTCTACGCCACTTCGCTCAACCTCACCATGCCCGAACCCGAGGGCGACCCTGCTGATGCGCCCAAGAATGTCATCACGCTTTTGCCCATCGAGGTCAACGTGGCCGACACCGTAGTCTACTGTTTCGACCCACAGCAGCTCCGCATTGCCGTGACGGGCATTGCGCCCAAGATGAACGTTGGCTTCCGTCCTCTCGAGAGCGTCTATCCGCAGTACATGGACGATGCCACGCTGCGTATTGGCAAAGATTTCCTGCCTCGTGTCTCGGCAAGCAGTTTCATCACTCCTCCCGATGAGATGCTACGCATTCCCCTGCGCAACATCACGGTGGTCAGCACCGAGACCGCCATTGGCCTCAAGAAGATCGACCGAGAAGGCATGAAGTACGCTCCCGTCTACCTCGTCGGCACCAACGATGCCTCCATGCGCGTATACGATGAGACAGCAGGCGTGGCCGACTTCCGTCAGGTGGGTCGAGTCTATGCCCTTAGCGCTCCGCGCAGCAACAGCTCAGGCATAGAATCCTATGCCGACCTCTTCTTCTTCTCCGACTTCCAGCCACGCGAGGGCTATTATTATACGCTTCGCTTCGGCTACGTAGAGGAGTTCCCCGCCGACCATGAACAGACTGAAGCCGAGAGCACCGTCTGTGATGGTTCGCTTGTGTTCGATCTCTGCATCGTGCCACGCTACCAAGTGTGGACGGGCAACGCTGGCACCACCGATTGGACTGACGACAACAACTGGGCCCGTGCCGACCACGCCGACCTGCTCCAAAGCGCCACAGCATCGAGCTACTTAAGCAATGCCGACAATGGCACCGCTCACGGCTACGTGCCGATGTACTTCACCAACGTCGTCGTCAGCAGCAAGGCCAAGCAGTGGCCCCGTCTCTATGCCATCGACGATAATGGCGAGACCGACCGCATCATGCAGTTCAACTCTGCCAATGCTCCCAATCCTCGCACCGCCACCAAGGATATAGAGTACGACCTCGTAGTCGACGGCAAACTCTCTCAGCAAGTGGGCACCGCCACTTACTACGTCTGTCGTCCGTTCCACACCTACACCTGTAGCGACATCGTCCTGCAGCAAGGCACAGAGATTGTCCACTCCGAGCGTCTGCTCTCTTACGACAAGGCATGGATGGAATACGGCATTCGCGCTGGCCGATGGTACACCCTCGGTTCGCCCTTCCAGCGCATGTATGCAGGCGATTGGTATGCCCCCACCCTCGGTGGCCGCCAGCAGTCGCCCTACTTCCAGAGCGTCACCTTCCAGCCTGCTCTGCACGACCGCTTCTCGCCCGCTGTCTACCAGCGCGGATGGGACAAGGCCACTGCCTCTGTCTATTACCTGCAGAACGGCACAGGCACCACCACGCTCAGCGCCGACGTGGCAATCAAGGCCGACTGGAGTGCCGTCTACAACGACGTGACCGAGCGCTACGATCAGGGAGGCTTCTCGCTCAAGGTCAATCCGCAGGGCAAGGCGGGTCGGAAATTCACCAACCTCCTGTTCCGTCTGCCTAAGGAAGACGAGACCTATAGTTACTATAAGCATGAGGGCACGGGCACCTACGACCAACACACCGTGACGGTGGCTCGCGCCGATGCCCAAGGCACCGTGCAAGGTCCCAACCTCACAGCTCGCCTCAACACCGACCTCATCACTTCCGCCACTCCCACCCTGACGCAGACACTCACCAATCATGCCGCGGGCAATCGCTACTTCCTCGTGAGCAACCCCTTCACCTGCGGTCTCGACATGCGTGAGTTCTTCCGAACGAATGGCACCGACGTCATTCAGCCCGAATATTGGCTACTCACCGAACAAGGTCAGACAGCCGTCATGCGAGGTCCTGGCGCCACAGGATGGATTAGCGTCAATGCCGATACAGAAGCCTCTGAAGGCATTCTCGCTCCGGGTCAAGGCTTCTTCGTCGTGGCCAATGCGCAGGCTGTGAAGCAGACCACCGAGGGTTCACAACTTCAAGTGAAGTTTACCGCCGATATGCAGACCTCAGTCTGCCAACCCTCGGGACAGGTTGCTCTGCGCTCACCGAAGCGCACAAGCCCATTGCCCCTATTGCGCATCACGGCTCATCGTGATAGCATGCAGTCGGAAGCCATCTTGGGCAAAACATCGGAGGCAACTAACCACTTCTCGGCAGCGGAAGATATGCAGCTTTTGCTCGACGGCACACAGCCCGATGCCCCGATGGTCTACACCACGGCCGACTCCGTGGCCACTACCATCAACCTCCGTCGTTCGTTCTTCCGCGTGCCCATCGGCGTGATGAGCAGTTCGGATGCTCCCGTAAGCCTCACCTTCAGCGGCATGTCGGGCTTCAACGAGACGCTCTCTCTGCTCGACGATCAGACGGGAGCTGTCTATCCGCTCACACTTGCCTCGGGCACGGGACAGACGAATAGCGTCACGGTGGAAGTGCCGGGCATCACGAGTGGACGCTTCTATCTGCTCTCGTCCGAACAGCCCTCGCCCGAGGAGCAGCTCACCGACGATCGCCCCTACTGCATCGTATCGCAAGGCAGCGTCTCTATCTATGGAAATGCGCTCCATCCGCTCACCTACGTGCAAGTGGTCGATGCCGCAGGCCGCGAGCTCTACCATCTCACGCCTTTCCTCGCCAGCATCAAGCTAAAGCTTCCCGCGGGGGCTTATGTGATCGATGCTCGCACGCAGACAAAGAGAAATGTCATGAAGGTGAGTGTGGAGTAAGGGAAAGTCCATTCAGCCAATACCAGGGGCGTCGCCCCCTCGGTGTTGGCTGAAAAGCTACTTGCTCGCTTGATATGCCTACGCGAGACGCGTCGCCCACGGAACTGGGTGAAAAGAGTCACTACACCGAGAGTGAAGGACCTCGCCTCGCGCGTGCGCGTATCACAGTAGATTTAGGGGCTAATTAGTGCTCATCTGTCACTCTATTTATCGTAGGCATCTGATATTCAGCCTATTACGTTAGTGCAACGAATACATTTGCCTACACTTTGCTTGCACTTTCCCTACACTTTGCCTACACTGGAGGCGCGTGAATTAATGGTAGGAACAGAAAATTCTCTTAGGGGGACTAATATAAACTGTTAGGGGGGCTAATAAGAACTCTTAGGGGGACTAATTGAGCCTTGACCAAGGGCGCGGATCCGTGCAATGGGAGTGAGGGCAAAAGTGAGGGATAGCCATATGTGCTTGCACTACTGCAACACATTGATTATCATTGCTTTTAATACATCAGAGTGCAAGATATACATAATTCAGGGGGGAAAACTGTCTGTAACGCGCGCGCGAGGGAGACACATTAAGTCTACTCAGAGCCTACAGGGGGCGACGCGGCCTCGGTTTTGGCTGATTAGCTTAAGCTAAACTCATTAAACTTATAAACTTATTAAACCCGCAAACTCATTAAACGCATAAACTCATTAAACTTCCCCTACTTCCTTGCCGTATGGCGCAAAATGCGTACTTTTGCAATCAGAAGAACTTCAAGTTTCGAATTTAGAATGGACGGGCTGAAAGCCCTATGCTGTTCATAGCCCAGGGCATCGCCCTGGGTATCCCATAAGCAGCATCGTTTCGCCCTGTAAGGGCAAAAGTAGAAATATATTGTCCTTACTTCTGCCCTTA
>CALEKA010000018.1 GCA_937898715.1 uncultured Prevotella sp. | reverse complement strand
ATTTACAAAAACTAAGATATATAAGAAATGTTTGTTTATCTTTGCAGAAGATAAGAAATAGTTTGGCAAAAGAACTAAGTATTATAGCATTTTCGTAATGCACTACTTGTTCGTAAGTTTCGACCAACTAATACAAAGAGGATATTCCCAACCTTTATCCTAACGTTTTACTATGCAAACTCCGCACATTACCCAACAAATACTATTCAAGTTATGAAGCGTCCTCTTTCATACTCGAAAATGCAAAGCCCAATACCTTTTCTACGAAGCTAAATATACTCAGTATAAGTCCATCATCCCAAAAGTGGAATTTTCATGAGGCATACGCACCTGTCATTCACCTCAAATGCATATAAAATGAAATCAAATTATAGCGCTCCCACGTGTAATATCATAAGTCTGCATCCTTCATTGATTTTAGCATCAAGCGACCCAAAGCTAAAGTGTCATGATGATGTCAAGATAGAGAATGAACCGCAATTATCAAATAGACGAGGTCCTTTCGGTAATGGTGGTATTTGGGAAAATATGACTAAATAGCGTGAATACTCATTCAGAGTTCGCTTAATCAAGTATCTGTGCTAATTATTGTCTTTGTAAAAAAAATAATGATTAGTGCGTATCTTTGTCGTAACTATTCTGCGGTAGGCTCATGACGAATCATCAAACTCTCCAAGTTCTACTCGCAGATCCTTCATTCGTTTTTTTGCCTTTTCGAGTTCTGCTTGTGCTGTGATGTTCGCTTGTATAGCTTCGTTGGTGCATGACGTTCCTTGTTGGAATGCTACGGCTGCTTGCTATTGCGCGTCTTTCACATCGGATAGTTTGCCTGCCAGTATGGATAGTGTCTGTGTGGCGCCTGCTCCGCTGAGATTTATTTCTCCGAGGAGTGGTGCGAGCTTGTCCATTTCTCCGGCTTGGTTGAGTGCTTGAAGGATTTGTGGTAGTGCGGCATTGGCATCGGAGGAGAGGAACTTTGTGAATGATTGCACTTCGAGGCCTGCGGCTCGTTGAGCTTCTCGCGTGGAGTGCGTGTGTCCATCTGCTTGAAGCTTTCGTTGAGCGCGTCTACTTCGTCTCTTGCCAGTCTGGTGTATTTCGTGATGCTTGCGGTGTGTTCTGCCATGTCGGAATATTCGTCTACGTACTCTGCCATGGCTTGTCGGGCTTGTCTGGTGGCGTTGGCCATTTGTCCGAGTGGGGAGTTAGCAGCAGTATTCTAAGGGTGGTAATAATAGAGATGAAGATTCTTGGAGTTGGTAGGAGAACCGCAGAAGTTGTGATTTTTAGTTCTTTTCTAAAAAAATGGGCGCGAAACTTTGGTGTGAATCAAAAAGTTTGTAACTTTGCACCTCGTAAGTGGATAGCACGTCCGGCTGTTGGTTAATTTAAGGACACCACCCCAAGATTACGCAACAACAAAGCCTGAAACCCAACGAAGGAGATTCTGCTCACTCCGCTACACTCTAATCACACAACAAAGAAACAAAGCGAAAGCAATGTCTAAGATTTGTCAAATTACAGGAAAGAAAGCCATGATTGGCAACAACGTTTCTCACTCGAAGCGTCGCACTAAGCGCTCGTTTGATGTAAACTTGTTTACTAAGAAGTTCTACTACGTTGAACAGGACTGCTGGATTGTACTGCGTGTAAGCGCTGCAGGTCTGCGTCTTATCAACAAGGTCGGCTTGGATGCAGCTCTTCAGAGCGCTGTAGCCAAGGGATATTGCGATTGGAAAAATATTAAAGTAATCGGCTAAAAAGTAGAAAACAATGGCTGGAAAGAAAGCTAAAGGCAATCGCGTTCAGGTGATTCTTGAATGCACTGAAATGAAGGAAAGTGGACTTCCTGGAACTTCTCGTTATATCACTACGAAGAATCGTAAGAACACTCCCGAGCGTTTGGAGTTGAAGAAGTACAACCCCATCCTCAAGAGAATGACCATCCACAAAGAAATCAAATAATCCACAGTAAACCATGGCAAAGAAAACAGTCGCTACGCTCCAGGAGGGTAAGACCGATGGACGTTCATACACCAAGGTAATCAAGATGGTAAAGAGCCCCAAGACTGGTGCTTATATCTTTGACGAGCAGATGGTTCCCAACGAAGCTGTAAAAGACTTCTTCAAGAACTAATTTATCGACAAGATTTATCATCTAAGCATACATTATTCGTAAAGTCTTTCTCAATTCGGTGCAATACTGCATTCTCTTCGTGAAATGAGCTTTACACTAATGTTACATATATAGCCGCGCCTATCTCTATGGGTGCGGCTTTTGTATATCTACAAGATTGGTATACAAAAAAGTAAAGCTTGCCACTAATTCGGGTGTATGCTCGATGTAGTGTGGCAAGCTTTTGATATAGCGTGGTTCTATAAAATCAGAAATAGAATTTTATATGATGATCATCTGTATTTGAGTTTTTAATCTCATAGGATGGTGGGATGTTGGTCTTCACAAGTATTAGATGCATTTACAGGATCCCAGCCTTTTGGCCTTTTGTTGTCCTTATAAATCTTGTATCCTTGCTTCTCTTTACTGATTTTTTCTTCCTCAGAGTGTGCTTCATATTGAATACGGTTCTTGCCTTTCTTGCCATTGTGCATATAGAAGATAATGCTTGCTTCGCTTTTCTGATAACTTTTTTCTTGAAAAGGTGTTTTATTCTTATTAGGAGTAGACTCTTTTCCTGGCAAATTTATCCTCTCTTGTGGCTGAGAGATGAGGGAGGGAGTGGGCTCGCTACCTTTTTTCATAAATGGCAGTGGAAGACAGTCATAATAAGCATAGTATGTTTTGTCGTGTCCTAAGATGAAGCCAATGAGATAGAATGCCAATGAAGATTCGGGACTTAAGTCCTCTTTAGCATAAGCGATCTGACTCTTGCATTCTTCCAGCTTTTGAGAGGTTATGCCGTTAGCAAGCAAGTCCTTCATCAGTAAGAATAAAGGAGCAACTTTGATGAAATCACAATTGCTTGCCCGATGGGTTAACTCGGATAGGGGCGTTTTTGACGCTTTTTGGTAAAGTGTAATGAAATTGTCCTCCTTTGATAATTGTCCGTATAAATTGGATTTTTCTGCCTGTTCTCCGTCGAGCACTTGTTCCTTTGCGAAGTTCATGTATGTGTGCATCATGTCGCAAAAGAATCCCATTTGTTCTTTAGGGTAGTAACTATGGCGTTCATAGCGTAGTAAGTACACCCAGATGGAATGTTTCCCTTCCAGCCTCATACCCGTATATTGCTGCTCGAAGGCTTCTTTTAATATGTCATAAGGCACAATGTCCTTGCATCGTTTAAGGTGTTCACGTGGTAACTGCAGGATTCTCCAAATGTTGTCAATACCTTTCAGTTGCTGAGCAAATTGCATCTCTTTATGCCTTGAATCAAAGAATTTTGCCCACGGAGAAACTTGTAGATTGATTCGTTTGTCGAACGACAAGCTAAATTCTCGCTTGGTCTCTTCGTCGAAAGCGTATACAGCCTGCAGCCTTTCGATTGTGACGTTTACGGACAGTCCGCTGTAAACGGAGCATGTAAAATGCAACAGCATGTATTCGAAAGAGTAGTCGTACATGTTCATGCGACAAGTGACGAGGTCGAAAAGGCGTTCGTCGTCAGCATGTTTTTCTACATTGCCATCAAAGGTAATGGCTTGATGAACGGTCAGGTGGCCGAATTTAAAAAGGTCTATTAAGTCAGACCTACGTACTATAGCTAAACAATGTTGTTCCATCGTTGTATATATTTGTTAGAAGCCCCAATCATTAGAGTTGGAAGCCACGGTTGTTGTATCGTTTGATATGTCTATTTGAGAACAAGTACTTTTGAATGTATCGATATACGGACAAGGCTTGAATGAAGTATATGTGATGTATAATTCATGGCGAGCGCGAGTCATACCCACCATAAAAAGGGTCTTTCCCTCATTTTCGCTTTTATCACCGAACAGGTTGCTGTTGGCAAAAGGCAAGAATACGCAATCAAAGTCTAATCCCTTGGCGCTATGATAAGTCATCAGTACAATGCAGTGGTCGTTCTCGCTGAAACTACCATATCCATTGCCCACATATTTCATATTGATGCCGCAACGTTGCAAGTAGTTGTTCAGGCTATTGTAGTCAGGATGTCCATATCGATCATTCACTCTGTTCCAGGCGCTATGTCCTTCAAGTTCCAATGCATTATTGGCAAATTCAAGGATTTGATCGTGTGATGGTAAGAGAACGCCGGCAGTTTGTCCCACGTTTACGGCTTTTCGGGCTGTGTTTATTATATATTTCACTTCGTCAGATTGGGAGTCAGCCTTTCCCAAACGTATCTGCGTATCTTCTTTTGTCATGTCAGTTTTTGCACGGAATATATTCATGTTAGGGAGGAGTTTCTGAACAGCGCTAATTAATGAACGAGATAGACGATGGATAATGCCGAGTTCAACCGTATTACCAGATATGTAGCTCGCCACGCTGTTGGGCGACACCGTAGCTTCTTTCCAACGAGGATCTACGCTATAGAGAGATTGATTACAGTCTCCAGCCACTATGACATGGTTGCCGCGTCTATTCATTTCTGTCAGAATTCTTGGTGTTAAATCTTGTACCTCATCACACAGAATATAGTCGTAGGAAGAACTGCTTTTCATGAAGGCAAAGAAAGTTTCAATCGTTACTCCGCTTACCCCAATCTCTTTAAAAGCGGCTCTAAACATCTCTACCAACGATTTGGTGAAGACCACCAATGCAATGGAACAGTCGGGAAATCTGTCTTTAGCTTTCTTTGCAGCATACGCCAAAAGTACAGATTTTCCAGAACCTGCGAAACCTTTAATATAGCTGTTTCTCATGTTTCTCATATTCTCTACGAATTCACGTTGTTGTGTATCGAGCATATTTTCAGAAGGAATAATCCAGGCCATAGTTCTTAATTGTTATCGGTTAATAAATTGTTTCTAGTTTGTGTTAGGTTTTCTTTGTTGTAGTAGTCTTCAGTGTCAAATCGAGGTTGAGATGCTTCCACCTCGCGTGCGATGTCATTTTTTCCTAAATCGCGTGCCATGGATATGAACCAACTATAGTCAGAGGTTTGGAACTCATTTCGCTTCCATTCTTGTAGCTTTATGTCGTAAGCTTTTTGTAGAAGTTCGTCTGCTTTGGTCTCGTTACCCTCAGAACGTTCGATGCGTGAAAGTTCATATAGTGCAATGCTGTAGTTACATTTGATTTGACATGCCTTTTCAATGTTGCTCTTGTAGGCTTTCTTGTCCAGATTCTTTTGAGAATGTCCTAAGTTAAAATAAGCGTACGCATTGTTAGGATTCTCTTCAATCGCTTTTCTGTAAAACTCGATAGCTTTCTGTGTGTTGCCAGAGTTGCTGTAGTGTACTCCGATTTCGTTGTAGCTTGCGCTTTGGGGATAATGTTCTTTCATTTCCTCACATGTCTCGGCAGCTTTAAACTCTTTGCCAGCTTTTACGTAAGCATTGGCCAACTCTCGAAGTGTTTGTACTGAAGCAACGCCACCATTTTCGCAAATTTCATTGTTGGCTTGGCGTTCTGCTTTCAGTACGATGCGGTCTTTCGTGGACAACTCTTGATTGGAAAATGGACTCAGAGCTTCCGTTCTGCAAGTTTTTTCCATACAAGAGGCTTGTACCATCATCGTCTTGTTTGCGTCCACTTTGATTATTAATTCTATGGGCGTGTTTATGGGGAAACCAGCGGGCGATGGTGCTTCTACTTTCAGGTTGAACAAAAGTTTTGAAGTATTTCCCACGCACAAGGGCATCTCGAGCACCTTTTGCCCTTCCACGCTTGTGGCCAAATCGTCGATGATGATGGTGTTGCAAGGGATCTGCGTTCCTGCGGGCAATATTACTTTGGGAAGTACGTCGCGTGTAATCACTATAACAGGCTCGCTTGTGATGGGCTGAATCAGATTCTTAGCCATACCATTGTAGAGTAAACTATGAATGGCGGCTCCTTGCGAAACGTGCGTTTGCAAATCTCTCGGAACCATCATTTCAGAGTCTTCAAAGTAGTTGTGCAGTGCTTCTTGAATATAAGGACTCTTCGAGCTGCCGCCGATAAATAGCACGTAGTCAATCTCCTCCTTTTGGATGTGCGCCTTCTTAATGGCACTTTCTATGGGGGCGTATATGGTGTTGTAAGTGTCTTCTCCTTTAATTTTTGTAGACCACTTGCTCGTGAATACTTTCATGGTATCTGTCAGTTCCTTGTTGGTCAGATAA
This sequence comes from uncultured Prevotella sp., assembly GCA_937898715.1. Classification (GTDB taxonomy): domain Bacteria; phylum Bacteroidota; class Bacteroidia; order Bacteroidales; family Bacteroidaceae; genus Alloprevotella. The sequence continues at coordinate 29,072 of CALEKA010000018.1, read as the reverse complement.
AACTCACGTCCCGACAGCGTCCCTTTGCTTGTCTTCACTTGTATAGGGAATTCTGAGGTGGCAAAAAGGATGTACTATAATGTAAGGCCTAATGAGTAGAGAGGGGGGGAGTGATACAAGGCATGCTTCTATATTCTTAGGAAACAAGCATTTTAGTACTCGTTCTGCTTGTCCATAAGATTGCAAATCTGTTCAATGTTATTTATTTCTCGTTCAATTCTTGTTTTAATATGATACAATGATAGGTTTGTTTGTTCATTTTTCATTCAGAAAGGGAATAGGCGTCCTTTAAAGTGCACTTTAAAGGAATTATAAACTGCACTTTATAGCTCTCTTAAAGTGCAGTTCAAAGAGTTTATAAAGTGCAGTTCAAAGAATGCTAATGTTGTTATTGCAGATAAGATAAAATAAAAAACGGCTATGGCTTTATTTAATAAAGACCATAGCCGTTAGACTTTGTACAAATTATCGCACGAAATTTGATAAACTTGCTGATAATTAGTGCTTATAGTGGACCAGGAGGGGCTCGAACCCTCGTCCAAACGAGGAAATCATATGCTTTCTACACGCTTATCACTGACTGAATTTTCGTATGCTGGCAAGACCAGTGCCACCAACCAGCATCTTATCCTCTAAAGATTTCACCCACATTGCGAGGCCAATGTGAATTAGCGCCGATTTACCTGCACCACCTGATCAAGACGCTTCGGAGCAACAGCTCTTGGGTGATGTCTCGTTCCAGCACCTTGTGCCGGAATAAAGCCAATCTACTATACTTCGATTAGGCAGCGAGAGCAAACTTGTTTTCGCCAGTTAAATTGTCGAAAGCCGAGATTTAAGTGCCCACTTTCAGGCGCACTGCGTGCTTACATACCATTCCGACCCGCTGTCAAATCCAATCTGGCCCGAGAAGGATGATTCTGTAATTGGGCTGCAAATGTAATGTTTTCTTCTTGTTTTCCCAAGTGAAGTGGGAAAAAAGTTTCTTGAATTTTCTCACTTTAGTGTTTTTCCTTAATCTTTTGCTGTGTAGTTGTGCTGAATGGTTTATGTGTTAATTGTAACTTATATAAGTATGGGAGGAAGTGAAGAATGTGTAGTATAAGGATAAATTCGTAATTTTGCATTTTGATGCCCGAAAAGGGTTAACTCGAATGACCATATGTTAGCAGACGAACAACGTACTTATATAGCTATCGACTTGAAGTCGTTCTTTGCTTCGGTAGAATGTGTGGAGAGGGGACTTGATCCGCTTTCTACCCACCTCGTTGTGGCTGATGCTTCGCGCACGGAGAAGACGATCTGCTTGGCAGTTTCTCCGTCGCTCAAAGAGTATGGCATAGGCGGAAGGGCACGGCTGTTTGAAGTGGTGCAGCGCGTAAGGGAAGTCAATCGCGAAAGAGGTGCACGACTCCACGGAGGGCGTTTTACGGGAAAATCCACCTTTGCTCCCGAGCTCGCGGAGCATCCTGACTGGGCGCTCGATTATATAGTAGCCACTCCTCGGATGTCGCACTACATTGATTATAGTGTGCGCATATATGGCATATATCTCCAATACATAGCCCCTGAGGATATTCATGTATATTCTATTGATGAGGTCTTTATCGATGCCACTCCTTATTTGTCCACGTATCATGTCACGGCACATCAGCTTGCTCGCAAGATGATCAGCGATGTGTTAGCTCAGACTGGCATTACAGCCACGGCTGGGATTGGCACGAATCTCTATTTGGCCAAGGTGGCTATGGATATTGTTGCCAAGCATTTGCCTGCCGATGCCGATGGTGTGCGCATAGCCGAACTGGATGAGCAGAGCTATCGCCAGACGCTGTGGACTTACCGCCCGCTAACGAAGTTTTGGAGAGTAGGGCGGGGTATAGCGCGCCGGCTTGAGCAACAAGGCATGTACACCATGGGCGATATCGCTCGTCAGTCTGTGCGCAATGAAGAACTCCTGTATCGGCTCTTTGGCGTGAATGCAGAGTTGCTAATCGATCATGCCTGGGGGTGGGAACCTTGTACCATCCGTCAGATCAAGGCCTATCGACCTGCATCGAAATCGCTCAGCAATGGTCAGGTGTTGCAATCGCCCTACACGTTTGACAAGGCTCGTGTGGTGGTGCAGGAGATGGCAGAGAACGCAGCGCTTGTGCTTACAGATAAGCATCTTGCTTGTTCGCTACTTAGAATAGATGTAGGTTATGATCGTGAGAGTGTGAATCTGCCACAATTTTTTGCTGTATATCATGGCGATATTGTGGCAGACCCTTACGGACGAAGTGTGCCAAAGCCCGCACATGGTACGATTCGCTTAGATAAGCCTACAGCTTCAGCACGTCTCATCGTACAGGCTGTACTGAAGGCGTTCGATTCTTGTGTGAATCCTCACTTACTTGTGCGTGGTATGAATCTTACGATGACTCAATTGGTCGACGAAAAGACTGCTCTACGTCAAGCAGCGAAGCCCGTGCAGCGCGATCTGTTCGACAGTCTGGAGGAGAATGTAGTGCAAAGGCAGCACGAACAGCAATTTTTCGAGAAAGAGCGTAAGGTGCAGCAAGCCATGCTCCACATAAAGAAGGCTTTTGGAAAGAACGCGATACTGAAAGGCGTTAACTTTGCCGAGGGAGCTACTATGAGAGATCGTAATTCACAAATAGGAGGACACAAAGCATGAATCATTCAGAAGAAGATGGCGCAAAAGCCTATGCCGACATTATCGATATGCCACATCATCGTTCCACACGTCATGCACCTATGAGTATGCACGATCGAGCGGCACAGTTTGGCAGTTTCGCAGCACTCACGGGACATTATGAAGCCATAGTAGAACGAGCTCGCCACACCGAGCAGCAGCTACAATTGAGCGAAGACGAACGCGAACTGCTCGATAGTCAACTATCAGAAGTGATCCAAAGAGCCGAGGATCATCCCGCAGTGACGTTGGTATGCTTCGTCCCCGACGAACTGAAAGAAGGAGGGGAATACCGAGAATATAGCGGACAAATATTGAAATACGATGATCTTTCTCGTGTAATCACGATGGAAGGCGGCATAGAAATCCCCCTTTCTCATGTCATTTCGTGCAAAGACTGATATCATCAATACGAGCAAGCTAATGCTCTTCTAAGCACAAAATACGGTTCAAATCACCATCCCAACCAGGGAAAATCGAGGAAAAATGAAGTTTTTTTGAAAAAAACACCGATTTCGTTTGGTAGGAACGATAAAAAGCTATACCTTTGCACTCGCAAAACAGAAATAACGGCTCCTTAGCTCAACTGAATAGAGCATTTGACTACGGATCAAAAGGTTATAGGTTTGAATCCTATAGGAGTCACTCTCTAAGACTTTAATTTCTGTTTTTGCACACTGGCTCCTTAGCTCAACTGAATAGAGCATTTGACTACGGATCAAAAGGTTATAGGTTTGAATCCTATAGGAGTCACAAAGAAGGATTTCGTTTCGGCGAAATCCTTCTTTGTATATAAGGATATGTACAAGTGTTTTTTGTCCTTTCTGTCCTTTTTTGTCCAATTTATGACAACGGATGTGCTCTTTTATTCTTAACTTTGCATGTGCTTCGGCTCAGCAATTGAAAGTATGGAGCAGTTAGAAGTATGGATATTGTTAATTCAAGTTTCAGATTCAGCCTGCCCATCCTAAATCCGAAACTTCAGTTGTTAATATACCCTTGTAACGCTTTTGCAGTTGATATGAATGATAATCGTTTTTCCGAAATCTTTAGCATGGATGGTGAGGGCGACCTCACCAAGGCGTTTGTTGATATAAGTGTGGTGCAGAAGGCCGAACAGACGACGCTGAAGGCTAAGAAGGACGGACAATGGTGGATATTGAAAACCGTGAGCAAAGACTGCACAAACGTGAAGTTTTGGGGGAATCTGCTTCAGAAGGAATGCGACATACAGAGCCGACTCAATCATCCGAATATCGCGAAAGGATGCGGTATGGAGGAAGTCGAGGGGTGGGGGCTTTGCTTCGTGCAAGAATGGATTGACGGCATAGACTTGAGTGAATGGCTCTCGCAAGGGCATAAGTGGCGTGAACGTCTCAGAGTGTTTCATCAGTTGCTCGATGCGTTGAGCTATCTGCACCAAGAGCAAGTGGTACATCGCGACCTTAAGCCTGAGAATGTGATGATTACTCACAACGGCAATAACGTTAAAATTATAGATTTCGGATTTGCTGACACGGATAGCTATACTGAACTGAAGCAACCCAGTGGAACCGCAGGATACACCTCTCCCGAACAGATGAACTGTAGCGAAGCTGATTGTCGCAACGATGTCTACAGCCTTGGGTGCTTGATGCTCGATCTGCAATTGGGACGATTTTATAATCGTGTGGCACATCGCTGTCTCTTGCCCATCCAGAAGCGCTATCATGACGTGGAAGAGGTGTGTCAAGCTTTTCGCCGTAGGAGGCGGATGTGGCGGAGCATTGTAGCAGGAGTATCGCTTGTACTGATAGCTCTTGTGGGGTGGGGCGCGTATATGGTGCACGAGGAGAATGGACGTCCGAAGTATGAAGAAGTGGCTCAATTCCGTGTGGCGAATATGAAGTACACTTCCTGGGGCGGCTTAGCGGCTTCGGCGCAACTGGCAGCGATGAAGGAAGAACAGCTTGTGGTGCCTGCTGAGGTGACTGACAAGGGGCTTACTTATAAGGTGTCAGAGTTGGGCTTCGATAGTTTTAAGAACGATACGTTACTCAAGACCGTGGTTGTGCAGTGCAATGCCGGTGTGATGAATATCTTGAAAGGCTCTTTTAAGGGGTGCAATCATTTGGATAAGATCTACTTGATGTGGCCCAATGGCGTAGTAGGCATCGGTTCAGAGATTTGGCCCTGCAGCACGGACGAGGTGTTTGACGCACGCCATTATTCAGAAGTGACCATCTACGTACCAGCTCACTTGCTCGGTGCATATAAGCGCAGCGTGTGGCGCAAGTTTAAGCATATAGAAGCCATATCGGGGGGGGTAAAATTCAACTTTAAGATTTAAGCAGCCCCCCCCCCTCTGTTCGCGCCCATTATATCTTGGGCAAGAAATCTCAGCATACCCCCTCCATCGTGGGTGGCGAGAAGGCAAACAGCAAAGATTATCTACAAAAGTATCCGCTCTATACTTGATTATTCGTGAAGTATAGAGCGGATATGTTGTTAATTTTATCCGAAATACGCTTAATATTTAGCGAAAAAATCCTTTGCGTTTTAACAATGAATGTATCTTTGCGGCATGAAGAAGTCAACGATTTGGATCATAGCCATAGTAATGGGCATATTCTTCCTCGCTTTGCTATTTTTGCAGGCAAAGTACTTTGAGGAGGTGATCAATATGCGTAAGGAGCAGTTTGACGAGTCGGTGACTCGAAGCCTCTATCAGACTGCTCGCAACTTGGAGCTCAATGAGACCAAGAAAGGACTCGAAGCACAATTCTCCAATCAGAAAGGACGCACCGATAGCACCCAAGCTGCTAAAGGCCCTACAGCCTTTGAAGTCCGTATGCATACTAACATACCAGCTAATGTGCCCAAGGGCTTATTTTTGGACAATTTGAACGATAACTCCACTGACGAGTCTCTGCGCGACTCCGTAAAGCAGCGCTACATCTATCAGCGTGCCATGCTCAAGGAGGTGGTCTACGACATACTCTACAAGGCAAGCAACAAGCCGCTTGCAGAGCGCATAGACTTCCCCAGTCTCGACAGCGACCTCCGCACGGAGCTTCGGAGCAATGGCATCAATATCAACTACCACTTTCGGGTGACCACCTCAGATGGTCGTGAAGTATATCGCTGTCCGGAGTATTCAGCAGATGGCGATCGCTACACCTATCGCCAGGTGTTGTATCCCAATGATCCATCGGCTCAGAAGGGCATACTCTACATTCACTTCCCCGATATGCAGAGTTTCCTCTTCTCAAGTGTGAAGTTTATGATACCAGCTATCATCTTCACCCTGATGTTGCTAATCGTATTTATCTTCACCATCTGGTCGATCTTCCGCCAGAAGCGCCTCACAGAGATAAAGAACGACTTTATCAACAACATGACCCACGAGTTTAAGACACCAATCTCCACCATCTCTCTGGCAGCACAGATGCTGCGCGACCCCTCGGTGGCAAAGAGCGAGACCATGTTTAAGCACATCTCGGGCGTAATCGTCGACGAAACGAAGCGTTTGCGTTTCCAAGTAGAGAAGGTACTGCAGATGTCGATGTTCGATCGCAAAGCCGCTACCTTCAAGCGCAAAGAAGTAGATGCCAACGTCTTGGTGCAAGACACCGTCAACACCTTCCGTCTTAAAGTGGAAGCCTCGGGCGGCAAGATCGATGCCCACCTTGATGCCGAGAATGCTATCGTCTTCGTAGACGAGATGCACTTCACCAACGTCATCTTCAACCTCATGGACAATGCAGTGAAGTATAAAGCTGAAGATCGCGAACTCAACCTCGTGGTGGCCACTCGCAATGAGTCGGACGATAAGCTCGTCATCACCATCGCCGACAATGGTATAGGCATCAAACGCGAAGACTTGAAGAAGATATTCGAGAAGTTCTATCGTGTGCATACCGGCAATCGTCACGATGTCAAAGGCTTCGGCCTTGGTCTGGCCTACGTACACAACGTGGTGAAAGCACTCGGTGGTTCTATCCATGCAGAGAGCGAATATGGCAAAGGCACTAAATTCATCATCACCCTCCCGTTGATGGGGTGATGAGACGGGTAGGTCGGGGCAAGTCGACGCTCCCTTTCTCTACTTAATAAAGTAAACTTGAAATCAAAACAATTAAAACCATAAGACTATGATCACTTCAGAAGAAAAGATGAAGATCCTCCTCTGCGAGGACGATGAAAACTTGGGCATGTTGCTCCGTGAATATCTGCAGGCAAAGGGCTACGATACAGAGCTCTGCCCTGATGGCGAAGCTGGCTATCGCGCTTTTACTCAGAATAAGTACGACCTCTGTGTGCTCGACGTGATGATGCCTAAGAAGGATGGTTTCAGCCTCGCACGCGACATTCGTCAGGTCAACGAAGAGACTCCTATCATCTTCCTTACGGCCAAGACTCTGAAGGAAGATATCCTCGAAGGCTTCCGCATTGGCGCTGACGATTACCTCACGAAGCCATTCTCTATGGAAGAACTCACCTTCCGTATCGAAGCCATCTTGCGCCGCGTACGTGGCAAGAAAAATCGCAACCGCACGCACTACAAGATCGGTTCTTTCTCATTCGATACGCAGAAGCAGATCCTCTCTCGCGGCGATCAGCAGACGAAGCTGACCACGAAGGAAAGCGAACTCTTGAGCCTTCTCTGTGCTCACGCCAACGAAATCCTTCAGCGCGACTTTGCTCTGAAGACCATCTGGATAGACGACAACTACTTCAATGCTCGTTCGATGGATGTATACATCACGAAGCTCCGTAAGCACCTCAAAGCCGATGAGAATGTAGAGATTATCAACATTCACGGTAAGGGCTACAAACTGATCTCTCCAGAGCCCGAGAATGAGTAAGGTCTCTTTAAGTAATAAGTAACAAGTAATAAGTAATACATTGTGGCAGAGGCTATTCAGCCAATACCGGGGGCGACGCGTCCTCGCGTCGGCATCATCTGCAAACATGATACTCTCTAAATAGTTCTGTGGGCGACGCGTCTCGCGTCGGCATGATCGGGAATGAAAGATATGCTAGCATTCTCTATTACGCCGACGCGGGACGCATCGCCCACAGAACTATTTAGAGGGCAGCTCGTTCGCAGATGATGCCGACGCGAGACGCGTCGCCCACGGTACAGGCTGAAATGCTTCATATGCTCTCATAAACTTTTTCTCCTTACTTGCCTACACTCCTACACTAAATGCTCGAAACTGTTTGTATATCACGATTTTATGCAGTGTAGGCAGAATGCCTTTGCTTACACTCTTCTTGCACATAGCTTACATCCGATTATACCTTGGAAGAGAGCGCACTTCTCCGCGAGTTGTTGAAATTATCCTATGGTGCTGTTGAAATTATCCTATGGTGCAGAAAAAATTATCCTATGGTGCTGTTGAATTTATCCTATGGTGCAGAAAATTCTTTTCCAAGGGATAATTTTCAAATGAGTAATGCCCATTACTCTTCCTATTTCTTTCAATTGCCATCGTGCGCAAGCAGTGCTGGAGAAGTGCAAGCAGAGTGTAGCTTCTCGTATTACGCAATGCGCTGGAAATCAACTGATAAATTCGATAAGAATGTAGGATGATAACTGTCTGACAGGAAAACTCTCTGTAACGCGTGCGTACGTATATGCGCGTGAGAAGAGTGAATCCATTGTCATTGTGTTTTAAAGAGGGGAAGCGTGCGTACGTATATGCGCGTGAGAAGAGTGGGGTAGGGATTGGAAAAAAGTGAACAAACTGTACACTCTTTTTGCCCATCTCTAAAACTCTTTGCACCTTTGCATCACACGTTCCCCGTCAACTAAGAAATCCGCCAGCGTGGGCAACAATGTGTCCCCTTTAAGGACGTCAAATATCAACACGTCGGACACTTCTTGCTGATTAAGCGGCTTTTTTAGTGAGATAAGGGCAGCGAAGTGAGAGAAAATTAGTACTTTTGCCCTCATAAAGTAAACGAAACTCTATACGAAACGACGAATGAAAAAGTATCTCTACATACTCCCCCTGCTGGCTATGGCTTGCGCCATGCTCTTCCAATCGTGCAATGACGACGAGACCTATGCTGATAAGCGTAAACGCGAGAATAAGCAAATCAATGCCTTCCTTACGTCGGGTGTGCAAGTGCAGAGTGATGATGACGACGAAGAATTCTTGCTCAACGTACCGGGTAATATCAAGGTGATCTCAGAAGATACGTTCAATCAGCAAGACAGCACTACGGATGTGAAAAAAAATGAGTACGTTCGCTTCGATCGTACAGGTGTATATATGCAGATCCTTTCCAAAGGATCGGGCGAGAAGATTGCCGAGGGTGAACACCTGCGCATATTGTGCCGATACACTGAGTTTAATATCGCAGCCGACACGATTCAGTCGTCCAATCGCACGGTGGCCACCTCGATGAAGCCCGATGTAATGTCGGTCTACAACAATTATGGCTCTTTCTCGGGCAATTTCCTCTTGGGCGGTGTGATGTACAGCACGTACAATTCGGCTGCTGTTCCACCAGCTTGGCTGATACCACTTACCTATATCAACTTAGGTCGCCCCAATTCGGAGGATGCAGAGTATGCCCATGTACGCTTGATTGTGCCCGGATCGCAGGGACAGGCCAATGCTTCGTCAAACGTATATCCGTGCTTCTACGATATTACTTACGAACGCGGCAAATAATCTACACACACATGTGTGTGAGGGAGTGCTTCCACGTGTACTCCTTACAGGAGAATCGCTCTCGCGAGCTATGTATAAGAATGCTTGCGGGAGCGATTTTCTTAATAAAGCCCTAAACCGCCTTGCTAATGCCTCTCTATTCCCTTAAATCTTTTCCTCTTATACTCCGTCGCTTCTTGCTGATAGTCACAATCTTTTTGGGCGGAATCGTACGTCTTTGCGCGCAAGTGCAGGATGGGCCTTACATGACGTGGGACGACTTCGTGCTCGACTATTGGGACAGTCAGAAGGCTGCCGACGATACAGAGGGCGATGCCGAAAGGCTTGAATCGCTTGAAGACCTCGCACACCACCCCTTGCAGCTCAATCGTTGCACGCGAGAGGATATACAGCAGTTTCCCTTCCTCGACGAGGCACAGGTGGACTCTCTGCTTAGTTATCGAGAGCGGAAGCGCGGCTTCGTGTCGCTGGGTGAGCTGCAGATGGTCAAGGGTATGGACTACTTCACGCGTTGCAGGCTCTCTCTCTTCGTGCGCTGCGATTCCGCCTATCCGCCTTCGGCTGTATTCCTGCAGCGTATGGAAGAGGACAATCGGTTAGGGAAGAAGATGATAAAGGGAAGACATGAACTGGAAACAAGGCTCGACATGCCGCTCTATCGGCGAGCAGGCTACACCACGCCCGACATACCAAGCAAGACAAACTATTATATCGGTAACGCATTGCACCATGTGATGCGTTACCGATATGCGTATAAGCGTGAGGTGATGTATGGGCTGACGATAGAGAAGGATGGGGGAGAACCCGTAGCGAAACGGGGATTTTATCCTTACGACTACCTGTCGGGCTTCGTATTGCTCCGTCCGAAGGATAGACCGTGGAGCATGGCGGTGGGCGATTACAATGTATGGAGTGGTAATGGGCTCTTGCTCGGTCGCCGCATGTACGGTGGACGTGAGGTTGAGGCTCGGCAGACGAGAAATACTTTAAGCCTCTTCAAGGCACATACATCGACCGAAGAGATTGACTTCTTCCGAGGAGCAGTGGGCGCCTGGAAGTGGCGGAGCATGGACGTGATGGCATTTGCTTCGTATCGACGATTGGACGGCAGACTGAGCAATGCCTCAAGCGATACCGTGACCACGCTCCTACAGACCGGACTTCATCGTACCCTGAGCGAAATCGAAGCTCGACGCACGGTGGGCTGTTTCACTGCTGGATGGCATTGGAGCTGGAATCAGAAGCATTGGGGTGTGGCTACGGATGGGGTGTGGTCGCATTTTAGCAAATACGTTTCGCCAGCAGAGCGATGGTACAATGCGCACTACTTCCGTGGACAGACGGCGCGTTCGCTTTCTGCTTCCTATTATATAGAACTTTCCAAGCTGTCCTTCCAGGGCGATGTGGCGACCGATAGAGAGTGGCACGTCTCTACGGTGCACCGACTGCTATATGCTCCGACGAGGCATCTTCGCTTCGGATTGCAGTATCGACAGTTCTCCCCGCGCTTCGTGTCGCTCTATGGCCAGGCTTTGCAGCAAGCTAACCGCGTGGCTAATGAGCAGGGAGTGCTCCTCAATGCTTATGCGCTGATAGGGAAGTCCGTGGAGTGGTCGGGCTATGTGGATCTGTTCCGTTTTCCTAAGCCCACGTATCAGTCGAGACAGCCTAATGCCAAGGGCATGGAAGCCATGTGCCAGTTGGCTTATCGCTTGTCAAATGATTGGCGTTTGCTGATGCGCTACAAACTGAAGTCTCGTCAGTACACTTTGACACTCGACGAGCAACAAGGACTGGAGTATCGCACCGTGCAGAAGTTGCGCCTCTCCAGTGTGTGGACTCATGCACGCTACGAACTGACTACGCAGGCGGATGCCAGTTATGCCCATCGTCAGTCGGGAAAGCATAGTCTCGGGTGGATGATCTCTTCGCGTGCAGCGTGGAAGGCTTCTTCTCGATGGGGGCTGAAAGCATTCGGAGCATTCTTCTTTACGGACGATACGGAGAGCATGCTCTATGCTTACGAGCCGCAAATGCTCCACGCCAGTGCATTCCCGAACTTTGCTTATCATGGCATGCGCGGCGTGGTGATGGGACATTATCAAGTGCTCAAAGGCTTAACGCTTTCCCTGCGTCTGGCCTCTACTCATTATTTTAATCGCGACCACTTCTCCTCTCGCTTAGACGAAATTTCATCTTCTTGGAAAAACGATCTATCCGTACAAGTGAGGTGGGTCATGTAAATCTCAAGCAGACTATGGTATTCCTAATAATAGTAAATTCTATTCGACCTATGAAAGATCTTCTACGTTTCTCTACGAACATTCAGCGCCTACTGACGTTGCTAATATTTCTCTGCTGGGCGGGACTAATATCTCGAGCTATGGCCCAGTCTGATGTGTATGTGCGAGTGTCCCTGCACGAACAGCCTGCGGAGGGTATTTATGCAATTAGCGGATTTGATGATAAGGACAATGGTAAAGGAAGAGAAGTTTTTCTCTCGTCTGAAAAAGTTACAAGCGATCGCATGAAAGCAGAAAAACTTGACGTGGATGCTGAAAGCAGACAAGTGACTATACAGGATGCAAAGTTCTTGTGGAAACTCACGTACGATGCCCAAGGTCGTGTGCGCCTATATTCGCCCGCGAAAAAGATGTACCTCGCTCGAAAGGAAAATGGGGAGAGAGGTCTGAAATTAGTATCATCAGTTGATAATAGATGCTTGTGGCGCTTTGAACTATTGCCCTCGGGAGCATTGTACCTATACGATGCGACGAATTCAGAACGTATGTTGTGCGCTTACTGGGATGCAACGAAGTCTGTCTTCAACAATTATTCTGCTGCCTCCAATCCTCGTGCGAAGGAAGGCCTTATGCTCTATCGCTCCATGAGCTATGCTCCTTCGAGCGTAAATCGTCTTCCGCAGGAGGGACAAACGCTCTGCTTAGGTTCGGCAGACGAAGTGCGCGCAAAGGGCGGTGCGCCATTGACGTTGACAGATTATCTGCTAAGCGATGGTAGCTTGGCGCCTACAGACGAGATGGCGCTTTGGAAAGCTGAGGAGGTTGACCTTAGTGCACAGTCTTTCCTATTGCATGGAAGGGAGGGCTATCTCTCTTATGCTCTGGTGGAGACTGCTGAAAGGGCTAAGTGGATGCTCAAGGATGGGGCTATCTGCACGCTTGAGGAGCAACCTCGCTATCTGTGCTATATGAGAGATGGATGGAAGATGCTTCCTAAGGACGAAGCCTCCTCTTTGGCTCGAATGTATATGGTAGCAGAAAATCCAGAAATTGAGATGCGTGCTGACGGAGTGGGAAGACTCTCTGGAGGATGGACGGCTTCGGCGCTCTCGGAAATAAAGTGGGACGAGATGCTTTGCTTAGACTTGACGCAAATACATTTACCACAGAAGCATTTCGACTTTAAGAATCAGGCCTTGCGCAATGCTCCCATCTTTGTGGCTGAAACGGAAAAACAGTTCGTTCAGAGCGGTTGGCGTTTCGTCGTGGTGTGTGGTGCGGATGGCAATCAGTTGCTTGACGCGCGGCTGCAGCTGACGGATAAAATGCCGTTTTATACAGATCGTGCTTTTCACGTTGAGCAAGGACAAGTGGTCTACCAGCGTGAGCAGATTCAGCCCGATCGGTGGCAAACGGTGAGTCTGCCTTTCGATGCCAAAATAGTGAAGGGACGTGCATGCGCGCTCACAGCTACAGATTTCTCATTCTCTGCTGTAGATGTGCTGAGTCGAGGAGAGGGCTACATTGCTTTGGGCGATTCAGTGACGCACCTTTTAGTTGTAGAAAGTCAAGCTGGAGAGGTGCAAGCAGTCGAAGCGGAAAAACCTTTAAAAGGAACATTCCTGTCGAAGCAAATTAGCGCTAATCAAGGACCAATCTATCTGCTCCATCCCGTCAAGCAGCAATTCGTGAGAGCAGGAGAGGGCAGTATGCTCAGTCCCTTCCGCGCTTATCTGCAGACGGAGGCGCAGCGTGCAGAGAGCATTCGCTTGCTGCGGATGCCGAGGTAATCAAGGCCTTATCCATTCGGGCACATCGTGTTCTCGATTACGTTCCGACATGCCGAGGCTGATGATGCTGATCTTCACGTCTCCAGCCATCAGTGCGGCATGGGCACAGGCACGGACAGTGCTACCAGTAGTTATCATATCGTCTACTATCAGCACGTGTTTTCCCGCGATGGTTGCTTGATCTGTAAGTGTGAAGATGTTTTTAACATTCTCCATGCGGTCGCGTTCGTGGAGGTGTGTCTGTGTAGGATTATCTACTGTGCGGCATACCGACCAAGTGTCGACGGGTATACCCGTAACGCGGCTGATTCCCTGTGCTAATCGTTCACTCTGATTGTAGCCGCGCTGCTTAAGGCGCTTGGCTGATAGCGGTATGGGGATGATACAGTCTATGCCCGAGAAGAAATCCGTACCATCGAGATCGTGAGCCATGAGTTCGCCCATGTTTATAGCAAGGTCGGGATTATTGTAGTACTTAAACTGAAAAAAGATCTGACACATCTCCGTCTTGGCATGATAATAGATGAGACTATGAGCACGCTCCGTGCAGACAAGGTCATCCCAAAGATTGCGTTCCAAAATGCTATTCTTCTTGCCTTGCAGGTGGGTAAAAGGCAACTTGAGTAAGCAGGTCAGGCAGACGTGGTGCTCATTGTTCAGCAATCTGTTGCCACACACGCAGCAATAGCGTGGAAACAGAGCATCGCTGGCTTGCATGATCAGCAGTTTAAGCCGTCTGAATAGGGCGGGAGAGGGAGGCATAGTGGATTAAGGTAACGTGTTGATGGAATTAGTTAAGATGTTCGTAGGGCTCAGCCTATACTGGGGTGACGGGAAGTCATGAATTACCATGAATTATCCATGAATTACCATGATTTTATCAATAATTCTAAACAGGGATCTTCAAGCAACGAAATTCGTGACCCATTCATGATAATTCATGATTCTGTCGTGGTAACTCATGACAGAATCATAGTAGGGAAAGTATTAATGAATAATTAATGTTCAATTAATGGGCATTAATGTTCAAAAGAGCGCGAAGCGCAACTTACAGAATCTAAAGAACTTATCTTTTGATTTAGTACATTGCTTGTAAAAAAAGTGATACCAAGAGGCCTCTTACTTGCTAACCTATCAATTTGTGTCCCCCCGTCAACTAAGAATTGAGCAAAGTCCATTACTTGCGTACGAAGTTCATTTCGCTTGTGACTTTCACCAGTTTCCTACCTACAGCGCGCTTGATAGCATTACCCCCAATGGTGTGGTAGGTATAAGTACTGTCGGAGGTCTGTACGAATTCTATATCTTGTGAGTCCGACCCGATGTCGTTACTAAATCGGATAAGGGCTTTATTGTCTTTGATGCTGCACTTGGTAATCATCCAAGTGCCATAGATGCCATCCTTCATGTAGCCGTGCATCTTGCCGAGGAATGAAAATCCCGGCGCGGTCAGCGTTTCTTCGTAGAGATTGAGGTACATGTTTACCCCCGTCTCTTTGCAGAAGAAATGTCCTTCAAATGGGCGCTGCGCCATGGCAGTAAGGCCGCATAGGAAGGCAATGAGGGTGAGAATGTGTTTCATTATTGAGTAGGGTTGAAAGGAAATGGAATACCATGTGCTATTATGTCTATTCCTCATCGTCGAGGTGTGTACGTAAGATCATCGTTGTAGCGCCGATGGTAATGATGTCGCCATCGCTCACGTTGACGCGATCGTTGTCTGAGAGTATCTCGTTTTGCAGGAAAGTGCCCGTATTTGATGGGGCATCGCGTAGTGTGAATCGTGGTTCTGCGTTGGGCCGAGGCTTGACGGTGATGATGCAATGGGTGGTGTCCATGCTTGGGTCTACCGTCTTGATTGCTGCGTTGGCTTTAGAGCCTTTGATCAATCGACCTACCACGTTTTCTCCCTCATAGAGAGGAATCTCTTGCTTGAAGTGGAATGCATTTTCCAATACGATGAGTTTACCATAGATGGTCTGCTCCTCTTCTTCAGCTTCTTCTTCTGTAGCTGTGGGTTTGGGCTGAGGAATGCGTATTTTGAACTGCTTGTGGCATTCTGGACATTCGAATACCAAGATTCTTCCCGGCTCATATTTCGTTTCGTCGAAAAGTATGGATTCGTCACACTTGGGGCATCTGATGCGTTTCATTGCAAGGGGGGAATTGTATTGTGTAGGTAAGTAAGAATATAGAAAAGAGGGAAACTAAGCATATGCTCAAGCGGTCATAGCTCGTAGTTCCCCTCTTAATGGTTCTGTTATTTCGTTTTCATCACCCAAGCATCTTGGAATGCGCTGTGATGATGAAGTTTGCTCAGTGCTTCGTGAGCCTCATGCTCGGTAGCATAGTGTCCGTAGACCACTCTTACCATCCTTCCGCGCTTGTAGGGAGAGGCTTCGGCAAGTCCTTCCTTTTTTAGTTTTTGGGAGAAAGCGGAAGCATTGTCTTCGCTGATAGCGCTTGCGAGCACAATGGTGTATTTTACGTCAACTTTATCCATCGCTGATGAAGCAGGTTGCCTTGCTTCGTTGTGTGTCTCGGCAGTAGTTTGGGGCTGTTGTGCTACTTCTTCAGTGGCAGGGGCAATTTTGTTAGGCTGTTCTGCACCTGCCTCTGCTGCAGTTGCTTGCTGATGAAGTTCGGTTTGTACAGGTTGGGCTGTTTGTACTGTTTGTGTCGTTTGTGCAGCAGGGCATGCTTGGGGACTGTGAAATAGCTGTTCGTAAATTACTGAAGCGGCTTGTCGCTCTGTCGGAGTGGTGTCGCTTACGGGGGTAACCCACAAGCAGTAGAAGAATACTGCTACGATGGCAGCTGCTACATAGTTGACCAATTCGCGATTGATGCTGATGGTATAACTCTTCTCTGTACGCTTTAAGCGCACCTTCTTCTGCTTGCCCTGTGTGGTAGCAGTTTCGGCGCTTTCTTCTTTTTCTTTCTTGGTGAGCAAGGGCTGAGTCACGGCGTCCAAACCATAAAGTTCGGGCGAGAGTACACCAGCTTCGCAAGGAATAAAGTTGTACTTACCGCCTACGCCAAGGGTCAATTTGCCAATGCCTGAAAGTTCGTACTCGCCTTCTTCCTGTAGCTGTATCTTGAGTTGCTGTACGGAATTGTTGATGAGCTTTACGGTCTCAGGGTAGTTGGTATCGTAGGCTTGCATATATGACTGAACGAGTAGCCCATCATTGAGCGTGAGCTGCGGATTGAAGCCAACGCTGCGGCACGGGGGCAAAAACAACATTTCATCGTCAATGCGGCGTGCAGGCACATACTGCGTAACGAATCCGCCCAATCCGGGCACTATCACGCAGTCATGCTTCAGCAAGAGGCTTTCAATATGTTTGGAGAGTTCAATCATACTGCAAAGTTACGTCTTTTATTTGGATGTGGGCAACCCTCTGAGTAGGTTTTTTCAAGCAAAATTTGTTTTTATTTTGACCTTTAAATGCAACCCTTTCAGTATCAATGGATTGCGAAAGTAGGGCTTAAAGGGTGTCCTTGTAGCGTATGTAGCTCGTATTGTGCTAATTGTTAGGGAAGCTTTAAGTCCATCCCGACGGTGATGGTGTTGGCATCTTTCAGATGGTTGGCTTCAATGATCTTTTGCGCATATTTGTCAGAGCCGTAATAGCGGCGTGAGATGCGATAGACGTTGTCGCCTATCTTTACGCGATGTGTTGCTGGACGCGCGTTTTCTTGCGTTGGTTTAGGGGTGGGTGTCTTAGGCGTAGGAGCGGGTTGAGGCTTCTCTACTACTTGTGCGGGCTGAGCGGGAGCAGATTGAGCGGGCACAGGCTCTGCCGTAGGCTTCGGCTCTGGTGTAGTAACTGGGCGTTGAACGCTATCTGTGCGTTCTGGCTTGACGCTATCGGTGGGTTGAACCGAGGAGGTGGAACGAGGATTCTCTACCGCGGGTGTTGCAGGTGCGTTGGCATCCCATGTATTGCCAATGATGGGAAGCGAACAAGGGCAGAATATTCTGAAATAGCCTGCAAAGTAGCTGGCTAACATTAGCAAGATGATACCCAGGATGATGGCCGATGTCTTCCACCAATTGCGCTTACGAGGCATAGGGGTTTCGTTGTAGGTATAGCCTATGGTGGCGTTGCTATGGTTTTCGTGTTGCTGATTGTTACCTTCTTGGGGTGTGATAATGGGTTGGGTAGGAGTGACTACAATCTCTTCGTCGGCGGAGGATTGACTCTGTTTTTCGTCCTCTGTAGCTGAGGGGGATGAGACAGGCTGTTGTGCTTGCTCGGGTTGCGAAGCAGATTGTGCTGAAGTCTCTTCTTTTTGTTCTTCTTTTTGCCCTTCTTTTTGCCCTTCTTTTTGCCCTTCTTCGTTATCTTCTTGTTCTTGCTTTCCTTCTTGTGCGGCTGGCTGTGTGGGTGAAGAATCGGGTTTAGCGCTTACGATGGGCATAGGTTCAGTCGTGTGAGGCACGGTCGTCGATTCTTCATCGTTATTTGTATTGGGTGCTGAAGCGGCAGACGATTCTTCGTTTGTAGTATCGTCATCATTAGCTTCGGCCGTTTCTTCGGTTCCTTCCTCTTCTTCCTCTTGCATTTCTTCGTCTACGATCTCAAACTCTTTCATGTCGGTGTCGTCGTTGAGATCGACTGCTTCGAAGTGGGCGAACGGACGGTTTACTAAGTCCTTCATCGTCGTATCGGGCGTAAAGGAGATCTTTGTGTGTTCGCTAATTTTGAAGCGTTCGCCCGTATTGATGTTTACGCTCTCGCGTTCGCTCACAGATACCAGTTTGAAAGTACCGAATCCTTTAATCTTTACAAACTTATCTTCTAATAATCCCTTCTCGATTACTTCAAAAAATGAGCGCACGAAGCTATCGGCATCTCTTTTACTGATGCCTTCACTCTTGACTAAGTAATCGGAAAAGTCCTGTAAGAGCAATTTCTTTTTCATTTTGCAGATAGAAGAGGTGGATATTTATGGAGTGGTGAACGTGAGGGGAGTGTAGCGTGTGTGTCTTTTTACGGAGCGGGATCGAAGACTGCTGTAGGGTGCTGCTCTATAGAGTCGTAGCGCTGAGTAGTTCTTGTGTAGAGCGACATTGGGCGAATGCAGTGTCGAAAGTTACTGCATCTTCTCCTTAAGAACTGTGCTTGGCTTGAAGGCAAGCACCAGCTTGGGCGGATTGAGTCGGCGCGTCTTGAGTTTGGGATTGACAACGACGCGTTCCATCTTCTTCTTTACTTCAAACACGCCAAAACCCTGTACGGCGAGTTGTGACTCGTCATCGAGTTTGTCGGCAATGCTTTCGGCAAAGGTGGTAGCCAACTTTTGCGAATCCTTGGCTGTAAGTCCTGTACGGGATGCCAAGGCATTGATGAAGTCTTTATTATTCACAATGAGAATGCTTTTTTTGGGGGGGGCGGAAGTGG
Source organism: uncultured Prevotella sp. (assembly GCA_937898715.1). Taxonomy (GTDB): domain Bacteria; phylum Bacteroidota; class Bacteroidia; order Bacteroidales; family Bacteroidaceae; genus Alloprevotella. The sequence goes on along the minus strand of CALEKA010000018.1, from coordinate 10,262 downwards.
TTCGGGATGTTAAGCAATAGAGCCGTAGAGGTCGAATTCTTCGCAGTCGTCGATGTGTACGTTGTAGAATTCGCCAATCTTTAGCGGAGCATCGGCGGGGCGGCTGATAAGCACTTCGCAGTCAACCTCTGGAGAGTCTGCTTCCGTACGTCCTACGAAGTATTCACCCTCTTGTCTGTCGATGATGACACGCTGTGTGGTGCCGATTTTAGCTTCGGAAAGCTCGGCGGCAATGCTCTCTTGCAGCGACATGATGCGGTCAAGGCGCTGTTGCTTCACTTCTTCTGGAACATCGTCCTCATAGTTTTCGGCGGCATAAGTGCCATCTTCTTCACTATAGGCGAATGCTCCCATCCTGTCGAATCGGGCGGTGCGTACGAAGTCGAGCAATTCTTCGAAGTCTTTTTCTGTTTCGCCGGGGAAACCAACCATCAGCGTGGTGCGTATGCATATGCCGGGCACTTCTCGGCGCATGTCGCTGATGAGCTGAAGCGTCTCCTTCTTGGTGATGTGGCGCTGCATGCGCTCCAGTACGTGGTCGGAGATGTGCTGCAGGGCTATGTCGAGATAGTTGCACACATTGTCGTGCTTGCGCATCACGTGGAGCAGTTCCATGGGGAAGTGAGTGGGATAAGCATAGTGCAGGCGTATCCATTCTACTCCAGGAATTTCTGCCATCTGGTCGATGAGCTGCGGAAGGCGTTGCTCGTGGTAGAGGTCAATGCCATAATAGGTGAGCTCTTGCGCAATTACTTGAAACTCTTTCACCCCTTGTCCTACCAAAGTGCGCACCTCGTCGAGGATCTCTTCCATCGGGCGGCTTTTGTGCTTCCCTGTGATGATGGGTATGGCGCAGTAAGCACAGTGGCGATCACATCCCTCAGAGATCTTGATGTAAGCATAGTGCTTCGGGGTGGTGATAAGTTGTTCGTGCGTGGCAGCAGGAGCGGGTTCTGGCTCTGTACAGAGATCGTTGATGAGTTCTTTCCAGTTGAACTTTCCGTAAAACTTATCTACTTCAGGAATCTCCTCACGCAGTTCGGTGATGTAGCGTTCGGAGAGGCATCCCATCACGTATACACGATTGAGTTCGCCATCGGCTTTAAGGTTGCAGAGCTCGAGTATTTCGTTGATGCTTTCCTCCTTGGCTGATGCGATGAATCCGCACGTGTTGATTACGGCAATATCGCCATGTGTGGTGTCGGGATTGTGGTATACTTTGAAGCCATGCTCGCTGAAGAGGTTGAGCAGTTGTTCGGAGTCGACCAGGTTTTTCGAACATCCCATGGTGATGATGTCGACGGTATGAGTGGGTTGAGTAGTAGAATTGTTCATGCTGGTGTGCGTGGTAGAAATCTTTAGAGGTGGAAGAATCTATTAGCTCTTTTGGGGTGGTGGAGAGAGAATACGTTCTTACATTGGCAGTATTGTCGTACATCCGAAGAGCACTTGATAGTGTAAAAAAACTTATGCTATTGTGCCGACGCGGGGACGCGTCGGCCACAGAACTAATAGAATATACAGAGATCTTCTTTTAAATGTTGCTTCCTTCGAAGAGTGAGTTGACAAACTCAGTGCGGTTGAAGGGTTGCAGGTCGGTCATTTTTTCGCCCAGTCCGATGTATTTTACGGGCACTTTGAGTTGGTGAGAGATACCAATCACTACGCCGCCCTTGGCTGTGCCATCAAGCTTGGTGATAGCCAGTGAGGTTACGTCGGTAGCTTTGATAAATTGCTTAGCTTGTTCGTAGGCATTCTGTCCTGTGCTGCCATCGAGCACGAGCAATATTTCATCGGGAGCAGTGGGTACAACCTTTTGCATCACCTTCTTAATCTTGGTGAGCTCATTCATAAGTCCCACCTTGTTGTGAAGTCGGCCTGCGGTATCGATAATCACGACATCAGCGCCTTGTGCTTTGGCAGAGTTGACCGTATCGTATGCCACGCTGGCAGGATCGCTTCCCATCTGTTGCTTGATGACGGGCACGCCTACGCGTTCGCCCCAGATGACGAGTTGCTCTACAGCTGCTGCGCGGAAGGTGTCGGCAGCACCGAGCACTACTTTGAGTCCAGCCTTCTTGAATTGGTAAGCCAATTTGCCGATGGTAGTAGTCTTGCCCACACCATTCACGCCTACCACCATAATGACGTAGGGCTTGTGTCCTTCGGGAATGTCGAATCCTTCAGTGTCTTCATTTCCGCTTTGCGTAAGCAGATTGCCAATCTCTTCTTTCAGTATGGTATGGAGCTCGGATGTGCTGACGTATTTATCACGTGCTACGCGTTGCTCTATGCGCTGAATAATGTCGATTGTGGTGTCGGTGCCTACGTCTGAGGTAATCAGGATTTCCTCAAGTTGGTCGAGCACTTCATCGTCAACCTTGCTTTTGCCAGCAATGGCACGCGTTAGTTTACCGAAGAAGGTGGTCTTCGTTTTTTCGAGTCCGGCATCGAGAACTTCTTTCTTTTCTTTTCTTGAGAATATGTTACTGAATATACCCATGTGAATGTGTTAAACGGTGTGTGACTTGCTGAGGCTTCCGCTGTGGTGTGCCCCATTGCTGAATGTTTCTCCATCGCTTGTATGCATATATAAAGGTATATATGGCGTGCGATAGGTGGACATTCATCGTAACTTATGCAAAGTTACGAAAAAAAACGCTGAAAAATAGTTTTTGTGTATTATTCTTTGAAAATGAGCGTATCCTGTCTCTCATAGCGAAGGGTGTGGAGTGGGGCAGAGCTTAAGCAGTACGAGCTCTTTCTTCCTCGCGCGCGCGTTACAGCGATTTTCTCATTGTCTCGCTATCTATCTTGCACTTGGTTGCATTGAAAGTGCTGATAATCATTGCTTTGTGATGGTGTAATTAACCTTCTCGTCCCTCACTTTGCTATCATCGCCCCTCCCTCAGAATTATTACCCCTTGATCTTAATCCAATTATCCCTCCTAACAGTTTTAATTAGTCCCCCAAAGAGAATTTCTTGTTCCCACCACTAATCCCGACGGATAGAGTGTAGGCAAAGTGTAGGCAAAGTGTAGGCAAATGTTCATGTCATCTTTCTGTAATTCATTGAAGATTAGTCACTACCGATAAAAGGAGTGACAGATGAGCTAATTTTGGTCCTCAAATCGATTGAGTGCGCGCATGCGCGCACGCGAGAGATGCGGGTGCTTCTCAATTGGGGTTTTAGAAAGCCTCCTTTGTAGATCCTGTCAAAACCGTGCAAGATTAGATATTGGCAAAGTTGAATCCGAAACATCATTATCAATCAAATAAATATATAAACATGGCAAGTATAAAGATGAAATTCCGAGCTCCCCTTCATCAAGATAAAGTGGGCATGATTTACTTTCAGATTATCCACAGACGCCTGACGCGCCAGATAGCTACTTCGTATCGAGTGAATCTCTCAGAATGGAACGTGATAAATCGGAATATGAAAACGCCTGATGCTGCTCGTACGGAAGAGGGGAGTAGGCAACTGACAAGTATGATACAATCGCTTCAAGGTGAATATCGATTGCTCTGTCGAATCGTGGCGAACTTTGAGAAAAAACAGGAACCTTATTCGTCTGATAGCATTGTAAGCGTTTATCGGCAGATGGCGAAAGAATGCTCGTGGGTGGCGTTCATGCAGTCGGTCATCTCTGAGATGCAGAGAAATGGCCAATACAGCACGGCGCGCAATTATCAGTCAGCGCTTAATAGCTTCAGTCGATTTCTGGATGATGGGAGTCTTCTGCTCGACCAGATTGATGCTCAGATGATGCGTTCGTATGAGGCGTGGCTCAAGGTGCGGGGCGTCTGCAGAAACACGAGTTCGTTCTACATGCGCATACTTCGTGCTGTCTACAGTCGGGCTGTGGAAAAGGGGCTTGTGGAGGATCGTGCCCCCTTTCGCCGAGTCTATACAGGTGTGGACAAGACTCGCAAGCGAGCTGTTGGTATTGATGTGATCAAGGCTATTCGCCAACTTGATTTGACTCACTCAAGGGCATGCTTTGCACGCGATATGTTTGTTCTCTCATTTTGCCTGCGTGGTATTTCATTCATAGATCTTGCTAAACTTCGGAAAGCTGATGTTCGTGGTGGTTATCTACACTATACGCGCAGCAAAACGCGTCAGTCGCTCTCTGTAAAATGGGAACCTATCATGCAAGAGATGGTAGAACGCTATCAGACGGCTACAGCAGATTCAGAATATCTGTTCCCCATACTTCGGGGCGGTGTAGCCAATAATAAAGCGTACCACAACGTACAAATGCGCATAGGCTACCATCTGAAAAGGATAGCTTGCAAGCTCGGCCTGACAGAGAATCTTACCCTCTATGTGGCACGCCATTCGTGGGCAAGCATCGCCAGGGATAGCTGTGTACCCATGTCGGTAATAAGCGAAGCGTTAGGTCATGACTCCGAGCAGACCACACGAATCTACTTGCAATCCATACAAGCTTCGGAGGTGGATAAGGCAAATGCTCAAATCTTGAGAAAGATTTGAAGATAGCCTAACGAAGGTTGATCTCGATGCCATATTAGAGTAGAACGAAGAGAGAAGAGAAGGATACATGCGTCTATGTTAATTTTACTCATACCTTTGGCAACTTCAGATAATTGTAGTATTTTTACCCAATAATCTGCACTATAATAATTATGACAAGGAAATTATACCCCATAGGCATACAGACATTCGAGCGTATTCGCAAGGAAGATAAATTCTATGTAGACAAGACGGAGTATATCTATCGTATGACGCATACAGATGGTACGTATTTCTTCTTGAGTCGACCGCGTCGTTTTGGAAAGTCATTGCTTGTATCAACTTTTCAGAGTTACTTTGAAGGAAAGAAAGAACTCTTTGATGGGCTTGCAATAGAGAAGTTGGAGAAGGAATGGAAGGCTTATCCTGTGCTGCACTTCGACATGAGTCTGGGTAAGCATATGGATAATGAGCAACTGAACAGATACTTGTTGGATATCATCAAGGAGCAAGAAGAAAAATTCGGCTATAGCAATAATAGTACAGACTGTAACCTTCGCTTGAAAAATCTGATAACAACCGTTTTTAAGGAAACAGGAAAGCAGGTGGTAGTGCTGATAGATGAGTATGATGCACCATTGCTCGACGTTGCGCATGAGAAGGAGAGTCTTGACGTTTTGCGAAACACAATGCGCAATTTCTACAGTCCGCTGAAGGGGTGTGAGTCGATGCTTCGCTTTGTATTCTTGACAGGCATTACCAAGTTTTCGCAGTTAAGCATCTTTAGCGAACTGAATAATATCAAGAATGTGAGCATGGATGAGCCTTATGCCAGTATTTGTGGTATTACAAAGGAAGAGATGCTCACGCAGATGGATGGGGATATAGAGATGCTTGCTAAGAAGTTAGAACTAACGAAAGACGAAACCATAGAGAAACTGAAGGCTCATTACGATGGTTACCACTTCTGCTGGCCGTCGCCCGATGTGTTCAATCCGTATAGTTTGCTTAATTGCTTCGCCGATGGTAAGACCGAGTCGTATTGGTTTGGTTCGGGCACACCGACGTATCTTATTCATAAGATGAGAGAATTTAATGTGCAACCCTCTCAATTGGGCAGGATAAGGGCAAAGAAATCTTCCTTTGACGCAGCAACAGAAAGGATGATTTCGCTGACACCTTTGCTTTATCAAAGTGGTTATCTCACCATTAAGGACTATGATAAGCGTTTGGATGTTTATACGCTTGATATACCCAATGAGGAGATAAGAGTTGGGCTGTTCGATAGTCTGCTCCCTGGGTATGTGGGGCCAGAAATTGATGCAGGAAGAGTTGTTATAGCAGACATCTCAGCTTGTCTAAACTATGGCAATCTCAATGGCGCTATGCAATTATTGGCCGACTTCCTCGAGACCATTCCTTATTGTGATAATACCAATTACGAGGGGCATTACCAGCAGGTGTTCTATATTATCTTTGCTTTACTGACAAGCTACAACATCCAGGTGGAGCAGCACACAGCAAAGGGACGTATAGACATCACGCTTGAGACCGCCGATACCATCTACGTGATGGAACTGAAGTTGAATAAAAGCGTAGAAGAAGCATTGGCACAGATCGAACAGAGACATTATGCCGATGCTTTCAAGATGAAAGGCAAGAAGATTGTAAAGGTGGGCATGAACTTCTGCTTGAAGGATGAGGTGAACACCTTGGAATGGAAGATAGGATAGGACATTCCGTAACATAAATAATAGTGTACGCGTTGGTGGAATTTGTAAACGAGTTGATAAGTTAACAGGTGAACAGGCATGCTCGTCGAGTCCAACCATTCTTTTTTAACGAAACATGTAGTCTAAGACCTATTTACTTGTTAACCTGTTAACTTGTTAACCCGTCAACCAAGAAATCCGCCAATGGGTATAGTATACAGAAAAGCATCTCCATAATCCTTAGAAGGTATGGAGATGCTTCATTTGTATGAGTGAAGCTGTAATTTCAGCTTCTACGTTTACTGACGATTAAGCTTCAGTAGCTTCGTCTGTAGTCTCTTCGCCCTTGATGTAGTCGAGGAGCATGTGCATGGCAGCAGAGGTGGCAGAGGCAAGGTTCTTGTCGCGACCATTGTCTTCTTCTATCATGCGAGTAACGATCTTATCGGCATTACCCACTGCTATCCAGATAGTGCCTACGATTACACCGCTCTTTCCACCATCAGGACCGCCAGGACCAGCGTAGCCGCTGATAGCTACGGCGTAGTCGGTATTGAATAATTTATTGGCACCAATTACCATTTGGCGTACCACGTCTTCGCAGACGGGAGTCTGCTCTTCTATCACCTTGGGATCAACACCAAGAAGGTTTTCCTTTACCTCATCGGCGTAGCATACGAGGCCACCTTTATAATAGTTTGAACTGCCCGGCACGGCGGTGATCACGCTGGCTATGCGGCCAGCGGTGCAACTTTCTGCAGTAGCGAGAGTCTTGCTCTCACGCCACATGATTTCGTTGATTTCTTTGCTTACAAGTTTCAGATCTAAATCCATATGATTCGTATTTGTTCTAAGTATTAAGGGTGAGGCATTATAGCTGATAGAGAGTACACCGCATAGAATAGAGGGGCTAAACTATAATAGAGTGCGTGCTCGTGTGCTACATTCCTACATTGTAAATTCCTTTTAACGTGTCTCTCGTCTTAAAGCACTGTGCGCGAATAGGCTGGCTTGTCTATCGGACAGAAGTCTTTGTCGAGATATTTGAAATAGCCCGTAATGGCTATCATAGCGGCATTGTCTGTGGTGTATGAGAAACGGGGAATATAGATGTCCCATCCGCGCTTTTCGGCACGCTCTTTAAATGCATTGCGCAAGCCAGTGTTGGCAGATACACCTCCTGAGAGAGCAACGTGCTTGATGCCTGTTTGCTTCACAGCTAAGTCGAGTTTCTTCATCAGAATCTCCACGATGGTGCGTTCAAGTGATGCAGCGAGGTCTTCCTTGTGATGCTCTACGAAGTCGGGATCTGTCTTGATTTGGTCGCGCAGGAAGTAGAGGAATGAGGTCTTGAGACCAGAGAAACTATAATCTAATCCTGCAATATTGGGCTTGGCAAAGTTGTATGCATGGGCGTCACCTTGACGAGCAAGCTTGTCGATGATTGGGCCGCCAGGGTAGCCGAATCCCATCACCTTGGAGCATTTGTCCATAGCTTCGCCAGCAGCATCGTCGATGGTCTGACCGAGTATCTCTAAATCGTTATAGGCCTTTACCTTGACAATCTGTGAATTACCACCGCTTACGAGCAGACAAAGGAAGGGGTAGGGAGGTACTTTGTGCTCATCATCGTGTGTCTGAATGAAGTGGGCAAGTATGTGTCCTTGCAAGTGGTTAGCCTCGATTAGAGGTACACCGAGCGAGGTGGCCAATCCTTTGGCGAATGAAACGCCCACGAGGAGTGATCCCATAAGGCCCGGACCTAATGTGACGGCCACGGCAGAGAGCTCTTCTTTCGTCACGCCAGCTTGCTTTAGTGCTTGGTCTACCACAGGCACAATATTTTGCTGGTGTGCTCTTGAAGCGAGTTCGGGCACAACACCTCCGTATGCCTTGTGCACAGCTTGGCTCGCTGTGACATTGCTTAACAAGAAACCATCGCGTAGCACGGCAGCAGATGTGTCGTCGCAACTCGACTCTATGGCCAAGATGCATGCTTTAGCAGGCTGTGGGGCTGTATGTTGTTCGGAATGAGTATTCATTATATATATGTGAGTGATTGGAAGATCAGTGGGTAAGGATTTCAAGTCCGTTCTCTGTCATCAAGAAGGTGTGCTCCCATTGAGCTGAGGGAAGCTCGTCTTCGGTCACTACGGTCCAACCATCCTCTTCATCGATGAATACGTGCCAATCGCCCATATTGATCATAGGCTCGATGGTAAATACCATGCCCGGTACGAGCAACATGCCGTGGCGATGCGTATTGTAGTGGTCAACTTCTGGCTCTTCGTGAAACTCTAATCCAACACCGTGTCCGCACAGATCGCGTACCACGCTGAATCCGTTCTTGCGAGCGTGCTTCTCGATGGCCTTGCCTATGTCGCCCACAAAGCCCCAAGGCTTTGCAGCTTCAGCACCAATCTCTAAGCATTCCTTTGTGACGCGTACAAGCTTTTCCTTCTCGGGAGTTGTCTGACCGATAATAAACATGCGCGAGGCATCGCTATAATATCCGTCAAGAATAGTACTTACATCTACATTGATTATGTCGCCTTCCTCCAATATCTCATATTCAGAGGGTATGCCATGACATACAACTTCGTTGATACTTGTACACACACTCTTGGGAAATCCTTCGTAGTTGAGTGGGGCGGGGATAGCTCCGTGAGCAATGGTGAAATCGTATACCAACTTATCAATTTCTGCTGTACTCATGCCAGCATGGATCTCAGCTTCTACGAGGTCGAGCACGCCAGTGTTGACTTCACATGAACGCTTGATGCCTTCGATCTGTTCGGGCGTCTTAATGAGTTTACGTGTGGGAACGAGTTCGCCTCTGTTCTGATAGCTCAGAATGCGTTTATCAAATTCTGTTGGCTCTTGTCCTTTGGGGATAGACCAATTTCTCTTTCTTGTCTTGAACATATTCTATATTCGGAGTGGCACTTAGCCATTTCACTGCAAAGTTACTTCATGACAAGCGAAGTGCAAAAGGAAAGTGCGAAAACTTTTCATTCTGCTCAAGATTGCATCGATTGAAACGATCAGCATTTTGCATTCGAATCAACATTTTGCATTCGAATCAACATTTTGCATTCAAATCAACATTTTGCATTCGAATCAACATTTTGCTTCTATTATTTTGCCATTTTCAAAAGAATTATTACCTTTGCACCACTTTTGGAAACAGACATAGCTTCCCATCCTTCGGGGCGTAGCGCAGTCCGGTTAGCGCACCTGCTTTGGGAGCAGGGGGTCGTGGGTTCGAATCCCGTCGCCCCGACGAAGGTAGAAAACCGCTGATAATCAACTCGTATGGTTGATTATTGGCGGTTTTCTTTTGTCTTTAAGAACGAAATAGTTGCAATACTTTTCCTAAAATGTTCTGATGCTGAGGAGGAGAATGCTTTTGCCCTTACAGGGCGCATTCTTCTTGTTCAAATTCACTCCAAGGCGTTGCCTCGGTCTATGGAAATCATAGGCTTTTATCGTCATCGTCGGCTGTGTCTCAGTAATTCAAGCAAGCTTGATTGCATTCGCCCGTTTTGATAAATCCGAAATTAAGATGTGAATACCTTATCACATGCCCACGAGATAAAGAAGACTTTCTTTAGAGAGAACTTAAGTTGCTTATCTTAATGTTAATGCAAAGATAGGAAGCAGGTTATGCGAAGATGCTCTCCAAAGTTATGCGAAGATGCTCTTTCATGTTGGCGTACACCAGTCGGTGTACGCACGAGCTTCGGTCGGTGTACGCATGAGCTTCGGTCGGTGTACGCACGTACACCGGTCGGTGTACGCCAACATGCACGCTCTTCAACAGACGATTTGACCTCTACAAAAGCATAGATTAATGCATACATACCCACGAGATAAAAAAAGACTTTTTTTAGAGAAAACATAAGTATACTAATGATTGGATTCTTGACGTTGGCAATCCGCTGGCAGCGGTGTTTGGTCATGAGTCCTTGCACAAGGATCGGTGATGTCTGTAGGTGACACGTTGCGGGCTATTAAGTAAGCATCCCATACAAGCCGTATTGTAGAAACAAATAAGCCAAAGTCCATCT
>CALEKA010000017.1 GCA_937898715.1 uncultured Prevotella sp. | reverse complement strand
CGGCTGCGTCTCAGCAATTCAAGCAAGCTTGATTGCATTCGACTTGCACGATGATACAGCCCGCCCATTCTAAATCCTAAACTTCAGTGCCTTAGACTACATGCTTCGTTAAAATAAGAATGGTTGGACTCGACAATCTTACCTGTTAACTTGTCAACTCGTTTACAAATTCCGCCAACACATTAGACATTTAGAGTCCTGAATAAATGATAAAACTCAGATAAATATCCCTTTATGTAGGAGATTTCGCTGAGTTTTGCATTACGCTTACACAAAAATTGTCTAACTTTGCCACGCTTTATATTGTACACATAGTATATATAGGCGTAAGAGGAGTGCAGCAATCAGCAGCAAATCCCCTACCGAACGAAGAATAATTACAAAAGAGACACAATAACGAAATATGAAATTTACCGAACGCAACGGACTTAACCTCTTTGAGGTGAACGAAGATGTACTCAGCAAATGGGACAAGCAGGACTTGTTTCACAAGAGTATGAGTGAACGCGAAGGATGCCCGTCTTTCGTATTCTTTGAAGGACCTCCCTCTGCCAACGGACACCCTGGCATCCATCATGTCATGGCTCGTACCATCAAGGACGTGTTCTGCCGCTACAAGACCATGCAAGGCTTCCAAGTGAAGCGTAAGGCTGGTTGGGATACACACGGACTTCCTGTAGAATTGGGCGTAGAAAAAGAATTGGGTATTACCAAGGAAGATATCGGTAAATCTATTTCTATAGAAGACTACAATGCTCGCTGCCGTCAGAATGTGATGAAGTTCACACAAGAATGGACAGACTTGAGCCACCTGATGGGCTATTGGGTGGACATGGAGCATCCCTATATCACTTACGAAAACTCTTATATCGAAACACTCTGGTGGCTTCTCGGTCAGCTCTATAAGAAAGGCCTCCTTTACAAAGGCTATACCATCCAGCCCTACTCTCCTGCCGCTGGTACTGGATTGAGTTCTCATGAATTGAATCAACCAGGTTGTTACCGTGACGTGAAAGATACTACGGTGACAGCTCAATTTGCCATCCTCGATCCTAAACCTGAGATGACACATTGGGGCAAGCCCTACTTCTTGGCTTGGACCACCACACCATGGACTCTCCCTTCAAATACTGCTCTCTGCGTAGGCCCGAACATCGACTATGTGGCTGTAGAGACCTTCAACCCGTATAATGGCGAACCCATGACGGCCGTTGTAGCTAAGTCGCGCCTTGCAGCTTACTTCAAGGCTGAAGGCGAAAATGCTGACTTCGATGCATACAAGCATGGCGACAAGGTGATTCCCTACCGCATCGTAGGCGAATGGAAAGGTACTGACCTCGTGGGCATGCACTACAAGCAGCTCATGCCTTGGGTAAAGCCTACCGAAAAGGTAGAAGACAATTCTCCTGCATGGGTTAAGGAATATGCTGAAGCTCACGCTGACAAGTGTTTCACTTCGGGTATCGACAAGTTTGTAGAACTTGAAGAATTGGCTTTCCGCGTAATCCCTGGCGACTACGTTACTACTGAAGATGGTACAGGTATCGTACACATCGCTCCTACTTTCGGTGCCGACGATGCCAAAGTGGCGAAAGCCGCAGGCATTCCCTCACTATTCTTAATCAATAAGGCTGGCGAAACTCGTCCGATGGTAGACCTTACGGGTAAGTACTACCTCGTAGACGAACTGTGTGAAAACTTCGTTGAGAAATGTGTAGATGTAGAAGCTTACAGCCATCACGCTGGCGACTACGTGAAGAATGCTTACGCACCCGAATTCAACAAGGATGGTAAGTACGACGAGAAAGCCGCTGCCAAGGCAGAAGACCTCAACATCATCATCTGTATGGAGATGAAGCAGACGGGCGAGGCTTTCAAGATTGAAAAGCATGTACACAACTACCCGCACTGCTGGCGTACGGATAAGCCCATCCTTTACTATCCGCTCGATAGCTGGTTTATCCGCAGTTCTGCACTGAAAGAACGCATGATGGAGCTCAACAATGGCATCCTTTGGAAGCCCGCGAGCACAGGTTCAGGCCGTTTCGGCAAATGGCTTGAGAATTTGAACGATTGGAACCTCAGCCGTTCACGCTATTGGGGTACTCCACTGCCTATTTGGCGCAACGCAGAGACTCGTGAGGAAATCTGCATCAGTTCGCTCGAAGAGCTCTATGCTGAGATCGAAAAGAGCGTAGCAGCTGGTTTCATGACTTCTAACCCGCTGAAGGAGAAAGGCTTCATTCCTGGCGACTATTCTACAGAAAATTATCATCGTATCGACCTGCACCGTCCTTACGTTGACCATATCATTTTGGTTTCGCCCTCAGGCAAGCCCATGAAGCGCGAAGCCGACTTGATCGACGTATGGTTCGATTCAGGTTCTATGCCTTACGCTCAGATTCACTATCCGTTTGAGAATAAAGAATTGCTTGACAACCGCACTGTCTATCCAGCCGACTTCATTGCAGAAGGCGTCGATCAGACACGCGGATGGTTCTTCACACTGCATGCCATTGCTACGATGGTATTCGACAGTGTAGCCTTCAAGGCCGTAATAAGCAATGGCCTTGTACTCGATAAGAATGGCAACAAGATGTCGAAGCGATTGGGCAATGCCGTAGAACCCTTCGGCGCTATCAAGAAATATGGTTCTGACCCCTTGCGTTGGTATATGATCACCAACTCTTCTCCTTGGGACAACCTCAAGTTTGATGAAGAAGGCGTACAGGAAGTAGCTCGCACCTTCTTCGGCAAGCTCTATCAGACCTACTCATTCTTCGCCATGTATGCCAACGTCGACAACTTCGATCCCGAGGCAGCACAAGTACCCGTGAGCGAACGTCCTGAAATCGATCGTTGGATTCTCTCTGAACTCAACACGCTCGTAAAGAATGTAGCAGGTGATTTTGAAGATTACGAACCGACAAAGGCTGGTCGTCTCATTCAGCAGTTTGTCATAGACAATCTGTCAAACTGGCACGTACGCTTAAGCCGTAAGCGCTTCTGGGGCGGCGGTATGAATACAGACAAACTGAGCGCTTATCAGACACTCTACACTTGTCTTGTAACCGTAGCTAAACTGATGGCGCCTATTGCTCCATTCTTTGCTGATCGTCTTTATAGCGATTTGACCAACGGTGTGAAGGGAGCAAGCGAAAGCGTACACTTGGCACGCTTCCCCAAAGCTGATGATGCATGCATCGATAAAGCCTTGGAACGCCGCATGGAATTGGCACAGATCGTTTCTTCGATGACGCTCTCTCTGCGTAAGAAGGAACACGTCATCGTGCGTCAGCCCTTGCAGTGTATCTCAATCCCTGTCACTGACAGTCAACTCCGCGACGACTTAGAACAAGTGAAGCAGCTCATCCTCGACGAGGTAAACGTGAAAGAACTCCGCTACGCCGATGCCAATATGCTCGAGAAGAAAGTGAAGTGCAACTTCCGCGTGATGGGTAAGAAGTTTGGCAAGCTAATGAAGGCTGTCAATGCTGCTGTCACCGCATTGAGTCAGGACGACATCAACCGCTTGGATGCAGAAGGCAAGATTGCCTTGACTGTTGACGGACAGCCTATCGAAGTAGAGCGTACTGACGTGGATATCATCAGTGAAGACATGCCAGGATGGACCGTTGCCAACGAAGGTAGCATTACTGTAGCTCTTGACTTGGAGATTACTCCCGAACTCAAGAACGAAGGTCTTGCACGCGAAATCGTAAAGCGAATTCAGACATTCCGCAAGGAAAGTGGTTTCGAGATAACAGACCGCATCAATATCGTTATAGAGAAGGTGCCGCAGCTCGAAGCTGCAGTGTCTACTTTCAAAGACTACATTGCCTCGCAAGTCTTGGCAGACACCATTGAAATGAGCGATAATATGCCCGCAGATGCTACAGAATTCGACTTTGAAGAATTCAAAGCTAAGATGAGCATAGCTCGATAAACGTCTATAAGCAAATGTGCAAATGCTTCTGTATGAAAGATGATGAGAATACTTATTCCTCCCCACCCTACATACGAGCATTTGCATATTTGCACTTTTATTTCTGAAAGGAAACAATTTACTTAATCAATAAATTCCTAATAACCATGACTGAGAAAAAACGATACACCGACGAGGAACTTGAGGAATTCAAGCAACTTATCCTAAAAAAGTTAGAATTGGCAAAACGTGACTATCAGCAAATGATGGACACACTTAGTAATAAGGGTGGCAACGATATCGACGACACCATGCCAACTTACAAAGTACTTGAAGAGGGCTCTATGACCCAAACCAAGGAAGAGATCACCACCATGGCTGCCCGACAACAAAAGTTCATACAATCTCTGCAAGCTGCATTGGTACGTATAGAAAACAAGACGTATGGCATCTGTCGCGTTACGGGCAAGCTTATCCCCAAAGAACGTCTACGCGCTGTGCCTCATGCTACACTGAGCATCGAAGCCAAGCAGATGAAAAATAGAAAAGATTAATCCCCACGTGCGAACATACATCAAGAAGAGTGCTTTCCTTTCACTATGCTCTCTCCTCCATAAGGAAGCACTGTATAAACACTCTACCCGTTGGCGGAATTCTGGGTTAACGGGTTAACAGGTTGACAAGTTAACAAGTAAAATGCCTTAGACTACTTGTTTCGTTAAAAACGAGAACGATTGTACTCGACAAACTTACTTGTTAACTTGTCAACTTGTCAACCCATTTACAAATTCCGCCAACGCGTAAACACACTCTATGTATGTTCGCATTTTCATACCAATAAACTGACATATGCGTCGCTCCATAGTTGCTACACTGATTATCTTAGGCATCATCATCATTGATCAGATTATCAAATTCGAAATAAAGACTTCATTCTTCCTACATGAAGACTTCATCGTTGCACGAAACTGGTTCCACATATTCTTTACCGAAAACAGAGGCATGGCCTTCGGCATGAGCTTCGTAGGAACTATGTTCTTAGCCCTATTCCGTGTAGTAGCCATCGCATTCTTTTGCGTCATTCTCTCACACCTTATTCGTCGAAAGGCTCCATACGGATTGGTTGCCTGTGTTGCCATGATTATAGCGGGGGCTTCTGGTAATATTATCGATAATATGTTTTACGGACTGATATTCACCGAAAGCACTCCTTTCGACGTGGCCCATCTCGTTTCGTTCGGACAAGGCTATGGAAGTTTCCTTTCAGGCAAGGTAGTCGATATGTTCTACTTTCCACTGTTCACATGGCCCGATTGGATACCCGTACTCGGAGGTGGCACGTTCTTCGGAGCTATCTTCAACTTTGCAGATGCTTCTATCAGCTGTGGAGCTGTTGCCTTAGCACTTTTCTACTATAAGTACGTATCCCACATGGGGTTATTTAAGAAAACAGAGAATACCAACAAAAAAGATTAGTCGTAAGAAGATGTACAAGCGTACCCACATCGTATTCCTAAGCATGATGCTCATAGCAATTTTCACATGCTTCTCGTGTAAGGATTCCTTGCCTCAAGGCGTTCTCGGCGAAAAGGATATGGAGAATCTGCTCTATGACTATCATGTATCTCAAGCATTGGCTCAACAGATGCCGCCTGACAGTGTAGACTTCTACACTCGCTTGTACGCAGAGGCTGTCTTTCAGAAGTATGGGACCAATCAGCAAGGTTTTGACTTGTCCATGCAATGGTATGAACGTCATACCTCCCAGCTAAAGACGATTTATGACCATTTGGCAGATCGCTTAGGAGGAGGATCCAATGGTGAAACGACACCATTGCCCGCTGGAATGAATGGGACAAGCAATGATACCATCAACGTATGGAAAGGTCCTTCCTACATTCTCTTTAATTCACAAAGCGTCAACTATTTCAGCTACTCGCTGCCCGCTGATACAACCATCCATGCCAACGATATGCTACAGTGGACTTTCAATGCGGATTGGTTTTATCATGACGGCGAGCGCAGAGCAATTGCTTGTGCCACCATTCACTATGCGAACGACTCTATTGCTGTGTTCAGACAGTCTGTCCTATCAAGCGGACAACAAACGTTTAGCATCCGCTTAGGTAACCTTCCCGTCAAAAGCATTGACTGCTTTATCTATCAATGTAGCCCTTGGGCAGAACGATCAAGGATCCTATTTATAAGCAATATTAGACTTTATCGCGTAAGGATGCACGATCTTCCTCTCTCCCCACCTGGCCAATCATTGGACAATGATACTGTGATCAAGATGCCTATCAATCGTCATCGAATCATTCGGGATAGCTTGATGAAACAGGAACAAGACAACGAAAAGAAACCACACTTCGTATAAACTTCCTATCTGATAAAGTTGAGCCCCTTTTCCTAAAAGGGGCTCTTTCTTTCTCTATTACAATTCTCTTTATGCAACGTAAAATAGCTTTTTCATGCGTAGTACTTCCCACTGGCGAAGAACTTCGTCGAGAAGTAGTCTGCTTTGACAGTCAAGGAATGCCTACTGATCACTTCCCTTTGAACGAAGAATTGCCCTTTGTGGAATGGAGAGACACAACCTATCATTACGGAGACGCTATCCCCTATTAACATTAAAAGACTGAGGAACGCTTGCACTTGTATATGCTTCGTTTCTCAGTCTATTTCTTAACATAATAGGTGAATGCGATTCATCTCATTTACCTTCATTCCTTTATTAAGCGGAACACCACCGTTGCGTGAGACCTTACGCTCACCGTAAAACCATCCGCACCTTTTTCCACGGGGAAGTCAATTTGATTAATAGCATCTCTCACATGGAACCGCTTCAACGCCTCCATATGAGGAATCTGCTTGAACGAGAATGTGACATACTGTTCAGAGTCATTCAGATTAGTAGCCGAAAGTGCTACATCACCATTCTCTAAGTCTTTTGCCCAAACCAACAGGCTATCTTTCTCTGAGATCAAGTCGGCTTGCTGTCCCATCGGGTCTTGATTGATAGCGATCAACTCTTTGTTGCGCATCAAAGCATAATCTTCTTCAGTAATATGTTGGCTTCGAGGATCGAATGATAAAGCCATCGGCGAAGACCACATACACCAAAGCGCAAACTGGGTGGTATATTCATCCATCGTCATTCCGGGACCTGTCCCACACAGATCATTTGACGATTTACCCGTGCCATGCAATGCCGTACAAAGCATATCTGCATCATTGAATCGGTTAACACCAGTATAAGCCGACAGACTTTTCATATCACGAATGCTTTGAAGCACGCCCTCTCCACCAGAAGCGCCATTCCAACAATCTCGCACATCGGCCGATACGCGCCAACAATTGGAACCAGCCTCTGCAGCCCATGTCCATGGCTGACGATCGCCCCATTCACAAGCATAGAGTCGAGTGCCATTACCCGCCTTGCGCAAGGCATCACCCATAGCCTTGTAACGTACAAAAGCACTGTCTTTCTCAACAGGTGCATTACAATAGTCGTACTTTAAGAGGTCTACTCCCCAACGAGCGTACTGATCTGCATCTATTTGTTCATAACCATAAGAACCAAAAGCACCCGCACACGTAGTCTCGGCAGCATCGCTGTAGATTCCAAACTTCATACCATGATCATGAACATACTTTGATACCGCGGCTATACCATTAGGGAAACGCTTCGCATCGGGCTGAGGAAGTCCGTTAGAGGCACGACTTGCGGCATGCCACCAATCATCCAATGCCACATAGTTCCAGCCACAATCATACAACCCCTTTTCGTGGAAGAGATCCACAACTTGCTTTACAATGGGCTCTGACACCTCACTCTGAACTGCATTCCATGATATCCAGCCCATAAAAGGACGCGGCATTTGAAGATCTTTGGATACGGTGAAGTAAACGTCTTCAGTATGCTGCTTAACATCTTCCTTGACTTTCACTTGGTAAGTATAGTTACCTTCTTTGCTCACTCTTCCCTCTACAATCTGTCTCTTAGAATTCCATTTTAGTCCCTTGGGCAGATTGAGCACAGAAATTTGGGCATGAGGATTTTTAGCACGCACTTTGTGCATAAAACGCACACTAGGAAGTGAAAATACTGCCTTTGCACAAGCTAAAGCTGTGGAGTCGGTAACAATATTGGAGCGCGATGCTGCTGTCACAGGAAGAGCAGCTAAAAGCAACGCACCAATAGCAGATAATAGTTTCATAAATGATACTTTTGTTGAATTACGAGAATGGATTCATACAAATCTAACTAAAGTCCTAACTCCTTTACATAAGCATCGGCTTCATGCAATGTATTAAGTTTACCCACATCAAGCAACTTGAGATCACTTTGAACAAATCCACGAATATTCGCTTTTGCACAATTTTGTAGATAAAAGTCCATAATAGGGAATGCTGAAGGATAACCACTCATAAGAGAGAACAAACGGGGTGAGAACATATGAATGCCTGAGAATGCATAACGTTGAAGTTCTTCCACGTGAATGTCCTTAAAAGGACTTTTTACTTCACCCGTCGCAATGTTTGTCCAACCACGTAAACGCATATCATCATCAAAGAGAAGGTAACGCTGCGTGTCTCGTTGGCTCACCATCAAGGTGGCATCTGCTTGAAGGTTTTCACGATAAAATGTTTGCAGAGGAGCATTGCTTAGAATGTCGACATTATGAATCAAGATGGGTAGCCCATCATCTGAAAACATGGATGATGCATGCAACAAGCCTCCTCCCGTATTGAGCAGTTGTTCGCTTTCATCAGATATCTTGACTGGAACAGACCAACTATGGGACACTATAAAATCTATAATCTGTTGGGCAAAGTGATGTACGTTGACAACAATTTCTGTTGCACCTTGTCGTATCAGATTGTTCATTACAATGTCAATCAATGGACGACCATCAACAGGGACCATAGCCTTAGGCATCGTATCTGTAAGCGGACGAAGGCGTGTGCCCAGCCCCGCTGCGAAAAGCATTACTTTCATTATCTTATATAATTGTGTTTCTGCAAGCGCCCCATCTTCGTGACACATCTTTCTAAATTAAGAGAAGACCTGCTCACCAAGATGGGGCACTCATTATTAAAACTACTTTCTAATCAAACGAAAAATTGTTTACTTACTGAAGCGACTATACACCACTTGCAATTGGAGAGGTGAATCCTTTCCGCCCTCAAGCTGCACGGTAGACAATCCTAAAAGTGTGCTAACACTCTGCAAGACTGTTGATGTAGAGGATTTTGTATAAACTACATCTACAGGAGCAAGGACTACCTTATTCCATTCAGGATGTTCTCTTTCCCATGCCTCAAATCTTTCCTTGCGCTCTTTAGGAGATACTTTCTTGGGATCTGTTCCATCAGCAAAAGCACCCTTATTACGCTCTGCTCTAAGACGAGAAATCAGAGGGGCTATATTGGAATAAGAGTAGTAATTGCTTCCTATACTTGAAGCACTACTTAAGTAAGTGAGTTTACTATCAGGAAGGCTCCCTTTGACAAAGAATGAATTCATATCCGACTTTCTCACCATGAGAAGATAAGTAGGAGTTGGCATTGTTGAAGCTACTGTTCCCGTACTACTATTCTCTTTATGACGAATCACAATCTTTGCTAAATTGATACTATCATTGTAATGTTCACCAATGTTTAGAGAGCCATCTGCTTGTTTGCCATTTTCCAGATCATTGATAGGAAGCGTCAACTCCGTATAGAAAGCAGCAGGCGACTTAATGTATGTGCAAGGCTTTTCTGCCAAATCAGCTTCACTGAGGCTTCCAGGAAGTGTATTGTCAATATGAGTGGTCTGAAGCACTTCCTCAGTACCACCAAAACTCTGCATACCATCCATGATGGTATCGTTTCCTTCTGCGGTCTTCGAATGATAACGAAAATACACGTTCATGGCCATCATTGCAGTTTTGACCATTACGCCTGTACCTCCAGCACTCTTAAAGCTAAATCCAGGACATACTTTTCTAATAAAGGAATAAGTCTTGTCGAAGTATTCGGGATGGCTATAATATGCATCCATTATTTTCGTACCATATTCCTTAGGCAAACGCACAATGATTTGGCGATAATAGCTTTTGCCCGTGGTCTCATTGTCTGGGCGAGTCAAGTCCTTTACCGTATAAGTTAAAGATTTATCTACACCATTCTTATTAATATACTTATCTACATCAATATTGGTGTAATAAGCAGAGTCTTCCTCTAAGACATGCTCTTTGCTCAACTCCTGTACGCGAAGCTTCATGGTAGTCAGAGAATCGCCATAAAAACTGTCCAAATAAATTCGGATGTCACAAGAATCAGCTGTGATATGGCCATCATTATCTTTTACAATTTTCTCTTGCTTTGGGAAGGGCACAGTAGATGGTGTATTAAACTGAGCCAAAAATCCAGACGTGGTGCGGATGTTCATTTCTGGATCTTTGATGCTACCTAAATAGCATGTATTAGTGCCCGCATATACAGAGTCCGCCTTTATTGTGCGGCTTTCAACGTTGTACTCTGCATCAAGAGCCGTCATCCCATCACTTTTGGGCATTACATCATAGCCAATCTTAGAAGTAGAGTCATCACACGCCACAAAAGCTAAAGCGCACAACCATAACGCTGAATGAAATATTCTTTTCATAAGGATGATATGTGAATTCTATGTTTCTCTTTTCTCTTCGGAGGGGAGGAAACAAAAGATAAAGTCCATGCTTTTCAGGAAACAATCTTGTTGACTGAACTTACATGGACTTTTATTGGGTGGAGATTATAAATTACTTATTACAAATCAGTTCTTGAGCACTGAATCATTATTCGCCGCCAAGCACTTGATCAAAGAATGCATTGTAAGCATCGGCCTTAGCCTCTTCTGCTGGAGCATTAAGCACAGGCACATTGAGCTGCTTTGCGTACTCAAGCAACTCATTCTGCTTACCACCTTCTGCCTCAATCACACCGTCACTGAATGCTACAGCCAAACGTCCTAAGCTATCAGCCTTTGTCAGATCAACTCCAGCCTGCTTCAAGGCCTCTGCATTAGCGTTACGGAAATCAAGACATTCTACAAAGCGTTGCAACTTCGTAGCATCAGGCATTTGATCATAAATTGAACTTATTACTTTAGCTTCAGCAAAGGGAGGATCTTCACGATAAGCTGTCTTAATATAGAAAGGAACGATAGCCGACATCCAACCTTGGCAACAAATCAAATCAGGACACCAACGAAGCTTCTTAACCGTTTCAAGCACACCGCGCGCATAGAAAATTGCTCGTTCGATATTATCGTCGTATTCTTGCTTATTTTCATCCTCAAACATGGCACGCTTGTGGAAATAATCGTCATTGTCAATGAAGTACACCTGCATGCGAGCAGCTTGAATAGAAGCTACCTTAATAATCAGAGGATGATCTGTGTCATCAATGATAATGTTCATACCTGACAGACGAATCACCTCATGCAATTGATTACGACGCTCATTAATTATGCCCCACTTAGGCATGAACGTACGGATTTCGCATCCTCTTTCTTGCAACGCCTGCGGCAACTGGCGGCCATCAAGAGCTATTGTACTCTCGGGCACATAAGGAGTCATCTCCTGAGTAATAAACAATACTTTCTTAGACTTCATTATTTTTCCATTTATCCATCACGCTCATAATGACCCTTTCATCTTAAAAGAATCAAAGCGAAATTATTACACAGCGCGAAGTTTCTTCGCATGCAAAGTTAGTAAAAAAATCAAGATTAAAGAGCAAACTCAACGGCTTTTAGAGCTATTGACGTTAAATATCATACATTTCAAGGCTCATGATACCGCTTATTTCATAATAAATGTGTTATTTTGCACTCCAATTATAGAAGACGGGGGAATCCCCGAACTAAAAAGACCCAAAAACGATATGATAGTCTTCAACACAAAGAAAGACCTTGAAGCAGCTCTCACCACTGCCCGCACAGAGGGCAAAAAGATTGGACTCGTGCCAACTATGGGAGCCTTGCACGCAGGACACGCTTCACTTGTCAAGCGGTCTGTAAGCGAAAACGATGTTACAGTCGTCAGCGTATTCGTCAACCCCACTCAATTTAATGATAAAAACGACTTAAACAATTATCCTCGCACGCTTGAGGCCGATTGCAAGTTGCTTGAGTCCTTGGGAGCTACCTACGTATTCGCTCCGAGCGTAGAGGAAGTTTATCCCGAGCCCGACACACGTAAATTCTCCTATCCTCCTATCGACTCTGTGATGGAAGGCCCGCGTCGTCCTGGCCACTTTAATGGTGTTTGCCAGATCGTGAGCAAATTGTTCTACATGGTACAGCCCGACCGTGCTTACTTTGGAGAAAAGGATTTTCAGCAAATCGCTGTCATCCGTGCCATGGTAAAAGACCTAAAGCTTCCGCTTGAAATTTGTCCCTGCCCTATCGTACGCGAAGAAAGCGGCTTGGCGCTCAGCTCACGCAACAGCTTACTAACAGAAGATGAGCGTCGCACTGCAGTATGCATTTCACAAGCACTAAAAACCAGCGTTGAGTTCGCAAAGAGCCATAGCGTAAAAGAGACTCATGATCTCGTAGTGGGCGCTCTCAATGCCACAAATGGCCTTGAAGTAGAATACTTTGAGATTGTGAATGGTATTACTCTTCAGCCCGTAACTTCATGGGACGATACTGACTACATCGTAGGCTGCATCACCGTATATTGCGGTCATCGCCCCGTACGTCTTATTGACAACATTAAATATAAAGGATAAATGCTCCTCACATTACTAAAATCAAAGATCCACTGTGCAGTGGTCACAGAAGCCAACCTACACTATATGGGAAGCATCACCATAGACCAAGATCTTATGGATGCTTGTGGCATGATAGCTGGCGAACAAGTGCAAGTGGTCAACAATATGAATGGTGAACGCGTTGTAACCTACATCATTGCAGGTCCGCGCAAATCTGGATGCATTTGCTTGAATGGTGCAGCAGCACGCCTATTCCAAGTGGGCGATGAAGTAATCATTATGGCTTTTGCGCAAGTGGATGCTCAAGAAGCCAAAACTTTCAAGCCTCAAGTTATTTTCCCAGAAGGAAAGAATAATGAGCTGAAAGGATAATACTAATTCATCTCCTCCCCCCAAAAATGAGCAGACCTTATCCATTAGGCTGATTCGTATATCAAAAAACTTGCAACCAAGACTTTTCTATCTTAGTTGCGAGTTTTTTACGCCTTAATTAAAAGAATAGAATATGATGAGCCTTCAATGCAGTAGAGCATGTTTAGGCTTTTTCCTCTTCATGTTCTTCAATTAGCTTCTTCTGAAGATCACCAGGAACAAGTTCATAACTTGCAAACTTCATGATGAACGATGCACGTCCTCCTGTGAGCGAACTCAATGCTGTAGAATAGTTTGACATTTCCTTCAGAGGCACCTTAGCCTGCAACTTTTCATAGCCATTCTCACTACTCATACCTACAATCAGACCGCGTCGTCCTTGCAAATCACTCATCACATCACCCATCTTGTCAGCAGGAACGAACACTTCCACATCATAAATCGGTTCAAGGATCTTAGGCCCAGCTTCCTTAAATGCTTGGCTAAACGCGTTTCTACCTGCAAGCATAAACGACAATTCATTAGAGTCTACTGGGTGCATCTTACCATCGTATACAACAACACGTACATCGCGAGCATAGCTTCCTGTGAGAGGTCCTTGTTCCATTCGGCTCATAATGCCTTTTAGGATGGCAGGCATAAAACGTGCGTCAATGGCTCCACCTACGACGGAGTTGATAAATACTAACTTTCCACCCCATTCCAATGGAATTTCTTCTTTACCTTTGATAGTAACACGTATTTCTTGGCCACCAAACTTATAGACAGTGGGATCAGGCATGCCGTCACTATAGGGCTCTATCACTAAATGAACTTCGCCAAATTGTCCAGCGCCTCCACTCTGCTTTTTGTGACGATAATCTGCACGAGCAGCCTTAGTAATAGTTTCACGATATGGAATTCGTGGTTCTGAAAATTCTACTGCAATCTTATCCAAGTTCTCCAAGCGCCACTTCAATGTGCGTAGATGAAATTCGCCCTGTCCATGTACCAAGATTTGACGTAGTTCCTTGCTTTGTTCAACCTCCCATGTAGGATCTTCTTGACGCATACGATTGAGCGCAGCCATCATCTTTTCTGTTTCGGCTTCATTTACCGCACGAATAGCTCGTGAATACTTGGGATTGGGATACTTGATAAAGTTGAAACGATTCTCACATTCCTTTCCATTCAGTGTATTGCCCGTTCTTACATCTTTCAATTTGACAGTACAACCGATATCACCAGCTTGCAATGAATCTACTTTCTCACGATTCGCACCTGAGCATACAAAGATCTGAGCCATGCGTTCTTTGGAACCACGATCAGCATTTGTCAAGTCGTCACCTTCATGAACCGTACCGCTCATTACCTTGAAGTACTGCACATCACCAATATGTGGTTCAACACCAGTCTTAAAGAAATAGATAGAGGTTGGTCCATTAGGATCAGGTTTCACTTCTTCACCACGTGTATTGTGAACTGCAGGCATCTCATCAACAAAAGGCACCACATTGCCAAGGAATTCCATTAGTCTGCCTACCCCCATATCCTTAGATGCACATACGCAGAACACAGGGAAGATGCTTCTTGTCACCATACCCTTACGTATACCCTCACGCATCTCATCTTCTGTGAGTTGCTCTGTTTCAAAGAACTTTTCCATCAGTCCTTCGTCATTCTCAGCAGCAGCCTCTACCAATGCTTTGTGCATAGTTTGAGCCTTCTCTGCCTCTTCTGCAGGTATATCTTCTATCGTAGGATCACCACCATCAGGCCCCCAGGAAAGCTTCTTCATCAATATCACATCTATAAGAGCATTGAAGTCAGCACCAGTCTTTACAGGATACTGCACAGGAATTGCCTTTGACCCATAAATGCTTTGGAGATCTTCTACAATAGCATCATAGTCACAGTCATCAGCATCCAGTTGATTGACCAAAAAGATGACAGGCTTGTGCAATTTCTCCGTATAGCGGAAGTGATTTTGCGTGCCTACTTCTGGTCCGAATTGACCATTAATAAGCAATACTGCCGTATCAGTCACATTGAGAGCTGTAATAGCAGCGCCAACGAAATCGTCCGATCCTGGACAATCTATAAAATTGAGTTTCTTTCCTTTCCATTCCGCATGGAAAACGGTAGAGAATACCGAGTAACCGTAATCCTGCTCTACAGGGAAATAGTCAGAGACTGTATTCTTTGACGTAATGCGTCCACGACGCTTGATCTGACCACTATGAAAGAGAAGAGACTCTGTCAAAGTGGTCTTACCCGATCCATCGTTACCTAAAAGTGCAATGTTTTTAATCTCGTGAGAATTATAAACTTTCATGGTTTTGAGGTATTAAGTTAAGGGATCGCATCCTTTCTCAACCCTTATTCAAGAGCATTGGCAGAATGCGACTGCGAAGTGTTTCTTCGTTTTGCGCCGCAAATTACTGTTTATTTTTGTAACCTCAAAATAACATTTATATGTTTAAAAGCAGTTTTTCAATAAAAACGGCTGCGCCTCAGTCATTCAAACAAGTTTGATGGCGTTCGGCTTGCACGTTTTTTTCATAAAAGCGACCGCACCTCAGCCTTTCGAACGAGTTTGATGACATTCAACTTGAACGTTTTTTCATCAGAAAAGCACCATTCAGCACATTATTTTTGCTTCAACTCTATCGCAAATGTTGTACCCTTATCTATTTGGCTACTTTGTACGTATATACGACCATGATGATATTCTTCCACGATGCGTTTAGCAAGTGAAAGACCTAATCCCCAACCTCGCTGTTTGGTAGTAAATCCCGGTTTAAAAACAGTTTTAAATCGATTACGAGGTATACCTTTCCCTGAATCTGATATAGTAATGCGTACGTAGGGAATACCATGCTTAACAAATGCAGAAGGCTGCACCTTGAGTGTCAAGGAACCTATTCCTTGCATAGCATCGATAGCATTCTTACAAATGTTTTCTATGACCCACTCAAACAAAGGCGCATTGATTGAAGCACAGACAGGATTTAAAGTAGAAACAATACTAATATGCACTCTCGATGAAGTACGACGATCAAAATATGCAGCTACGTTAGCCACGATTTCTTGTACATCTTGCACTTTAAGTTCTGGAGCAGAACCTATCTTAGAGAATCGTTCCGCGATCAGCTGCAGACGCCTTACATCCTTGTCCATCTCCCGTATCATTTCCTCATCAGGATACGTCTCACGGAGTACTTCATTCCAAGCCATGAGTGAAGAAATCGGTGTACCAAGTTGATGAGCCGTTTCGCGAGAGAGCCCTACCCATACGCGATTTTGCTCTGCTCTCTTAGAGTAGAGCAATGCGGCAATAGCAATAAGAAAGAATATTGCCACGATTGCTAAATGCACATATGGATAGAGCGTAAGACGTTGCAGAAGCACTGACTCCTTATAATATATATAGATATAACTATCCGACGTATGATCGGCATGATCGAGCATCATGCGCATCACTTCGCCGTGTTTCTTCATATCAATCGTGGCTTTCCTCAAGGTTTTAATAGAATCTTCTCCTAAAGGTTCAGGACGAAGGTTGCGTTGTGTGAGTACATTACCATATGCATCGGTTACTATTACAGGAATCGTATGATTACTATTGATCACCTTCAATACGAGACTCAGATCGGTCGTTTCATCAGCAGCCGTCAATGAACTCATGGCTTGAGCCCAAACATCCATTTTGGATACTTCTTCAGCATAAAGGTCACGCGTCAATCGATGAGAGTACACAAGCATTGCTGCCGACAAGACCAATGCCGACAGAATAAATACTATGCGAAATCCACGTAATTTCAAAGATGACAACATTCGAATCTATGCTTTCAAGCTATCATTGATTTGCTGAATATAATCAAGCACTTCATCACGTCCCTTGCCGCTTTCGCTACTTGTAATGAAATAAGGAGGAAGTTCTTCCCATTCTTCACGCAAAGTATCAAGAAACATATCAACATTGCGTTTCAATTCAACACGTTTTGTTTTATCAGCCTTGGTGAATATCAAGCCAAATGGAACTCCATTCTCACCTAAGAATTGAATAAACTCTAAGTCTATCTTTTGTGGTTTTAGGCGTGAATCAATCAGTACAAACAAGCATGTAAGTTCTTCACGATTGAGCACATAAAAGCTAATCAACTTTTGCAACTTCTCTACTTCTTTCTTGCCACGCTTAGCATATCCATAGCCTGGAAGATCCACCAAATACCATTCATCGTTTACTACGAAATGGTTGATTAGCATGGTCTTACCGGGTGTGGACGAAGTCATAGCTAAAGCTTTACGTTGAGTAAGCATATTAATGAGACTACTCTTGCCTACATTACTTCTGCCGATAAAGGCATATTCAGGCTTATCTGTTTTGGGACATTGATCTGCTCTACTATTGCTTATCAAGAACTCAGCGCTTTTTATCTGCATACGTATCTATTCTATGTAATAATAAGTAATTCTATTTTGAACACAGCGAATGAGAGAATCCTTGTTACTCATGATTTAATCGAGAGTCGGCAGTAAACATGCCTTATTACCAAGAGAATCTAATCTTTCTATAATCTGCCATTGAGTAAGATTTCCCATACAATATGCAAAGATAGCGCAAACAAAGAGGAGAGCAAAATAATAGATTAAAAGAATAGATATAGACGCTCTGTATAAACGAATATTCCTGCTAAATACAATAGTTTTGTGCTTAAATTACGCTATTTATAGTTGAAAACTTTTTGGCATATCATAACCAATGTGACAAAATGTGCCACAAATGCGGAGATATATGATAGTAAAGGGTAAAAAACTTACATAACACCATGCCTTTTCAAACAAAATACTTACCTTTGCCTACGGCGTATGTACACTAAAGCATGCCCAATATCAAGACCACATATTCCTTCATCCCTTAATATGATCTCAAAGATTAAGTACAGATACCGCCTACTCTATGCTTTGGTTTGGACACTTTCGCTCATTCCCTTGCGCATACTATATATATTGTCCGACTTTGTTGCTTGGATTGCTCACAGAGTTATACATTATAGAATAGATATAGTAAGGAAGAACTTGAAGGAATCATTTCCTGAACGAAGCGAGAAAGAGCTAAAGCTGATTGAGAAGGATTTCTATGCATTCTTTGCCGACTATATTGTGGAGACCATTAAAATGTGCTCTATCAGTCCTCGAAAGCTTAAAAAGCATATCCACTTTGAAGGCGTAGAAGAGATGGTAAAGCTGATGAAACAAGAAAAGAAGCAATTCGGGTTTATATACTTGGCACATTATGGCAATTGGGAATGGGTCTCATCACTTAGTATGCACATTCACGATGTGGACAAGGACGTTGTTACTGGACAAATATACCATCCTTTGAAGAATGCAAACTTTGATAAGCTATTCTTGAAAATGCGAGGACGATTCGGTGGAGATAACATTGCCATGAAGGAAACTCTCCGCTATATTTTCAATAAGCGAAACGAGGGAAAGATGACTATCATTGGTTTCATTTCCGACCAAGCTCCAAAGTGGGAAAGCATCCACCATTGGACAGATTTCCTCCATCACTACACCCCCGTATTTACTGGAGCGGAACAAATAGGTGGAAAAGTAAACGCTGCTTATTTCTACGCTCACATAAGACGGATAAAACGAGGATATTATGCTTGTAAGATTACACCTATGCCTTTGGAAGATGATGCTGAGCAGAAAAGCGAAAGCCCCTACCCAGTGACAGACGTTTATTTCAAGATGCTCGAAGAGACCATTAAGAGCCATCCTTCTCTTTGGCTTTGGACACACAATCGTTGGAAACGCACATTTGAAGAGTATACCGAACGAATGAAATCTGTGGCTCAACACAAACGATAACATTAGCCAGATATTCTTTTACAACTATCCAATAACAATGCCCTATGGATATATGCATGATCGGTTCTGGCAATGTGGCCACACACTTAGCACTTGCGCTTTCCGAGGCTAGACATAAAATAAAAATGGTCTATAGCCAACAGTTGGCACACGCCCAGACATTAGCAAAAAGAATCAGCGCACAAGCAACTGACTCTTTGCAAGAATTGCCAAAGGCTGACCTTTACATTTTCTCCGTAAAAGACCAATGCTTGGCAACTCTTATTCACCAACTATCCCAAGTTGCTCATACTCAGGACGGCATTTGGATCCATACAGCGGGAAGCGTCTCCATTGAAATATTTAAAGGAGATTGTCCTCACTATGGAGTAATCTATCCCATGCAGTCTTTTAGCAAGCAGCGAAACGTTCACTTCCACGAAGTTCCCCTTTTCGTCGAAGGCAATTCTAAAGATATAACAGAGGTCCTCACAACATTGGCTCACCAACTAAGCAGCTCGGTTACGCTACTCGACTCCGAAAGAAGAGCCACACTTCATCTCTCAGCTGTTTGGGCCAATAATTTTGCCAATCACTGTTTTACATTGGCATATAAGTTGCTCGAAGATAAAGGTATATCACCCGAATGTTTGCGTCCACTCATTCAGGAAACTGTAGATAAACTTAACATCATGCATCCTCGCCAAGGACAGACGGGTCCAGCCGTAAGATGGGACGAGAATGTAATGAGTCAACAAATGAATGCACTGAAAAACTATCCCTCTATGCAGCAAATCTACAGACTTATGAGTCAAAGCATTCATGAAGAAGCCACAAAGCCTCAACAAACTGCAGATCAATGATAAATTACGATTTAAGCAAAATAAAAGCCATAGCCTTTGACGTAGATGGTGTGCTCAGTACAAACAATGTAGTACTAATGGAAGGCGGGCAGCCTTGCCGTACAGCCAACATCAAGGATGGATATGCACTACAACATGCAGTGAAAAGCGGACTGCAATTGGCCATCATTACTGGAGGCAAGAGCGAAGCTGTCAGACGACGCTATGAAGGGCTCGGCATTCAAAACGTCTTCTTGAGCGTTG
The DNA here is from genome assembly GCA_937898715.1 of uncultured Prevotella sp. Taxonomy (GTDB): domain Bacteria; phylum Bacteroidota; class Bacteroidia; order Bacteroidales; family Bacteroidaceae; genus Alloprevotella. Next base: position 15,694 of record CALEKA010000017.1, on the reverse strand, counting down.
CAGTCAAGATCCACCAATACGAAGCATGGCTAAAGGAGTTGGGCTTGAAAGATGAAGAAGTAATCTACATGGGCGACGACATCCCCGATTTCGAAGTAATGAAGCGTTGTGGCTGTGCTTGTTGTCCCGCTGATGCAGCTTCCGAAATTCGAAATATTGCCACTTACGTGAGCCCTATCAATGGCGGCTACGGATGTGCACGCGATGTGGTTGAGCAAGTGCTTCGCGCTCAAGGCAAATGGATGAGTAGTGCAGAAGCTTTCGGATGGTAAAAACTTCCACACATATATAATACAAGCTACAAGTTAACACCCCTATTAAATATAATCACTATGATGCTCGACAATCTCAATAAATATCAAATCGTCTTAGCCAGCAACTCTCCAAGGCGTAAGGAACTTCTCCAACGCATGGGAGTAAACTTCAAAGTTAGAACGCTTTTTGGCATTGACGAGAGTTTCCCAGACTCTCTTAGAGGAGAGGACATTGTACGTTATATCTCACGCAATAAAGCCGAGGCATATCGTAGTTCTATGGCAGAGAATGAGCTTCTCATCACTGCCGACACCATTGTTTACCTGGATGGTGAAGTAATGGGTAAGCCCAAAAGTGCGGAACAAGCCAAGGAAATGCTTCACAAACTATCAGGCAAAACACACCAAGTAATCACAGGTGTAACAATCGTTACAGCCCAGCGTACAGAAAACTTTGGTGTAACAAGTCAGGTAAAGTTTGCCGTATTGACAGACGATGAAATCAATTTCTACGTAGACAATTATCTACCATTCGACAAAGCAGGTGCTTATGGCATTCAAGAGTGGATTGGCATAGTTGCCGTAGAAGAGATTAAGGGAAGCTATTTCAATGTAGTAGGTTTGCCCGTACAACGCCTTTATCAGAAATTAAAAACATTCTGATTGTCTCTTGCGAGTCTCAAGCTATCCGTATATAGTACGAGACATCATGTATAACTCACTCTGATCATATCAGATTATCATACAAAGCCATGTCAGTCATCAAACTCTATTCTAAAAACAATCCACCCGAACGCATTGACGAAATAGTAAGGGTGCTGAAAGATGGTGGCGTCATCATTTATCCCACAGATACAGCTTATGCGCTTGGATGTCATGCTCTCAAGGAAAGGGCTGTAGAAAAAATATGTCGTATACGCGGCATCGATCCTGCATCCCACCCTCTCTCCGTGATATGCTATGACATGAGTAGCATTAGCGAATATGCTCATATATCTACGCCGGTCTACAAAGTAATGAAGCGTAATTTGCCTGGAGCGTTTACTTTTATTCTGGCAGGGAAGAACAAACTTCCCAAGATATTCCGTTCAAAAAAGTCGGGAGAAATTGGTATTCGTATGCCCGACTCAACCATCGTGCGTGATATACTTAAACTGCTTGATGCTCCCATGATGACAGCGTCGTTACCCACCGATGGATATGATGACGATGCTTACCGAACAGACCCTGAATTGATAGACGAGACTTTTGGTAATCAGGTAGACATCGTTGTAGATGGCGGAATGGGCACTTTAGGTGAATCAACTATTGTCGACTGCCGCGATGACGAAATGGAGATTATCCGCCAAGGCAACGGAGAACTCCGCTGATTCGGCATATCTTTTATACGAGAATAGTAGCGATTAAGTAGTCTGAGTGCATATTTCCTGCGCTCAACTTGTATCATTCGCTCTGTCCACAAATATCAACTACACTCACACATACGATAATGAAGACTTTTCAAAACTTACTCATTCTTGCCTCAGTTGTATTGGTAACGGCCTCATGCAGCGAAGACAATAACAATGAGAAATACAGCATTGAGCCTCCTATGTTTAGCGACATGACCATCAAAACGCTTAGTGGAAGCAGTCGCATCCATACTGGAGAGAAGTTCGTAGTAACGATGGAACATCAATCAGTAGGCAAGAATCTGTTACGCGGCACCTATAAATGGAAACTCAACGAGGAGTCTGTAGCTGAATACCATCAAGGAAGCAATGGGTTCATAGGCAATACAGAAAACACCAATCCTACAGATACACTTATCATCAACGAACCTGGCACCTACACGATAAGTCTCGCCGCAGAATACGAAGGATCTGGCAATAATGCAGTCTCTTGGCAGAAAAAGTACGGAAGTTATTTCTCACAATATTGGACTGACAATATGGGTAAAGTCTCCTATCAATACGTAGGAGGTTACTATTATAAATATAAGGTCAACGCAGATCGTAAGTTTACCGTACTAAGTGCGGAATAATCGAGCACCTGCCATCGGCAAAATGAAGCATAACTTTGAGATTATCTTTGTAGAAGATAAGCTGCGGCTCGGCATAACATTCAAGTAAACTTGATGTTCCGCTCTCGCCTTGCATTATCTTTATAGAAGATAAGCTGCGGCTCGGCATAACATTCAAGCAAGCTTGATGTTCTGCTCTCACCTTGCATTATCTTTGCTCTAAATACTCGCCATGGCAGAGTTCTTACAATTGGAACTATATCACACTCTATATTATACAGCGGCATCGCTTTGCACGAGAGATTTTGCTCCTGCAAGGCGATGCCGCTTTTATATTTCCGCTTGAGAGCTAATGCAGAAGTAACACACTCTCCTACTCTTTTGCTTTTTCTTCAAGCTGCTCCACTTCCTTTACCTTTCTGAAAAGGTCTGAAGCAAAAATAAAGTTGTTAAGCAATTCATTATCAGACGACATCACATCGTCCTTTGTTCCTTCCCAAGCCTTTTTGCCTTGATAGATAAAGAGAATATGTTCACCTATACCCATCACAGAATTCATATCGTGTGTATTGATAATCGTAGTAGTACCATACTCACGAGTGATGTCATGAATCAACTCATCGATTACCAACGACGTTTTGGGATCCAATCCTGAGTTTGGCTCATCACAGAAAAGGTATTTAGGATTCAAGGCAATTGCACGCGCTATAGCCACACGCTTTTGCATACCACCAGATATTTCGCCAGGATATTTTGCCGATGCATCCGACAGATTGACACGGTCTAAGCAGAACTGTGCCCTCCTCACTCGTTCCTTATAGCTATCATTGGAGAACATATCAAGCGGGAACATCACGTTTTCTAAGACCGAGAGAGAATCGAACAACGCTGCATTTTGAAAGATCATGCCCATTTCTCTGCGAAGTAGCGCACGCTCTTTTTTGCTCATTTCCATAAAACTGCGTCCGTCATATAAGACATCTCCCTCCGTAGGTTCAAAAAGTCCCACAATATTTTTGAGCAACACTGTCTTACCGGAACCACTTTGGCCAATGATTAGATTGGTCTTTCCGCTATCAAACTTAGAGGAAATACCTTTTAGTACTTCTTTGTCGTCAAACGACTTATGTAGATTCTTGATTTCTATCATGAGAGTAATTGCGTAAGGAATAAATCAGAGAAAAGAATTAACATAGAGCATGATACCACTGCATTGGTACTTGCCTTACCCACTTCAATACTTCCGCCCTCTACATTATAGCCATAGAATGACGATACGCTCGAAATGATAAAAGCGAAGAAGAGCGACTTGATAACACCCATCCAAAAGAACCACTGTGTAAAAGAATGCTGAAGACCGGCTGTAAGATCGGAAGGAGTGATGATATGGCCGATATAAGCCGTTGCATAAGCACCTATGATACCACTAAACGTACTGAAGATAACGAGCAGAGGCATGATGGTAATCAGCCCTGCAATCTTAGGTAAGATCAAGAAAGAAGCTGGGTTTACACCCATGATTTCAAGCGCATCAATCTGTTGAGTAGTGCGCATTGTGCCCAATTCTGATGCAATATTAGAGCCTACTTTTCCTGAAAGGATCAGACACATGATGCTTGACGAAAACTCCAACAGCATGATTTCACGCGTAACATAACCTGACACCCAAAGAGGCATCCACGGACTTTGGATATTCAGTTTGATCTGAATACAGATTACTGCACCTATAAAGAATGATATGAGCAGTACGATACCGATAGAGTCGACGCCCAATTGTACCATTTCCTTCACATATTGCTTTAAGAACATTCTCATACGTTCCGGACGAGAAAAAGTGCGTCCCATCAGCATGAGGTAACGACCAAAAGCATTTAAGAAATTCGTTATCAGCATAATTTATTGATAGAGAGTTGATATTATGTTTTCGTTAATTATTATCATCGTCTTGCTTCCGCAAAGCTTCAGGCTTTAAATTACCATCTTTGTCAAACAATCCATAGGTTGTACGCAATACACGGAACTCCGTACGACGATTTAGCGCATTGCAGATTTCTTGTTGATCTGTCGGGAGCTTGAGGATGTAAGCCACTGTCAGTGTATCGCCTTCATGAAGGAAAGGATAGCTTTCGAGCAATTTCTTATTGACTATCTTCGGGCGCTCTTCACCATAGCCTCGAGCTGTCAGTCTGTCTGCGGCAATGCCATGCTCCGTAAGATATTTCACCACACTTTCAGCGCGTCGCTGTGAAAGTCGCAAATTGTAAGCATCATCTCCACGATAGTCACAATGTGCTGAAAGTTCTATCGTCACATTCGGATTTTCCTTTAGCATTTTGGTCAAACGGTCAAGAGCTGCACGCGAATTATCAGTAAGTGTAGCTTTATCAAACTCATAAAACACGTTGCGCACCAATACAGGAGAGTTGATACTCGGTAGTGGGAACTGCAGTACATGCTGTTTCTCTACTTCAGCAGAATCGGCAGTCAACTCATTACGTATATTCAGATAACCTTGGCAAGTAGCCAAGAATAAATAGTTCACACCAGGTTTCAAAGGCTTTTCAAACGAGCCATCGGAGAGTACACCTATCTTTTCGTTCGTTCCGTCACTACCAACCATGTATACTTCTGCACGCGGTAGTTCATATCCATCTTGCTCGTACACCCATCCTTTCACCGTCTGAAGGACTTCGGGGTAAGAGAATTCGTAGATTTTATCCCATCCACGTCCACCCGTAGAACGATTGGACGAGAAAAAACCTCTATTATGGAGTCCTTCGAAAGTGATACCAAAATCATCTCCATTCGAATTCATAGGAGCTGGCAGGTGCTTTACCTCCCATGTATGCTTCACTGTATCTTCATGAGCCATATATAGGTCGAGTCCACCCATATTATTGGCATGAGCATCACTTGAAAAGTACAAATCACCATTGGGGCGGAAAGCGGGGAAGCATTCATTGCCCGAGGTATTGATTGAAGGACCTAAGTTCTCCATTCTGCCCATACCATGTTTTCCGCCCAGCTCTACACGCCACAAGTCTAAGCCACCTTGTCCTCCAGGCATATCCGACGTAAAATAGAGCCATTTCCCATCTGGCGATGCTGCAGGATGTGCATACGATGATAGCGTATCGCCCGAAACCTTCAGTTGTGTAGGTTTCGACCATTTAGCGTCCGTGCGTTGTGAACTCCAAATCTCTGCCATGCGCGGGTAAGAAGGATCTGTACGACATACTGTGAAGTACATCGTCTTTCCGTCTTGAGAGAAAGAGCAAGCTCCTTCATCATATTCTGTATTAAGGTCACCCTCGACGGCTTCCACGACTTTCCACTTACCTCGTTCGTCCTTTTTTGAGAAGTACAAATCACCATTCTTCATGGCTGTAATGTCGCTCACATCACCTTTTGACTGAGCACGAGTAGAAGTAAAGTATAGCTGCTGTGCTTCTATTCCCATATAAGCAGGGCTATAGTCCGAGCGTGAACCATTGAAGAGCGAAGCTATCTTGACCGTATAGACCGATCCTTTCTGCTTTTCCGAAGGAGCGGTCAGGCAATAGTCTATACCTCGATCGGCTTCTTCACTGCTGGGATCCTGCTCTAAATACTTACGGTAAGCCTCCTCTGCTCCTTTATAATTGCCTTGCTGACGGAGCATATGCCCAAGCATTAGATAAGTGAGCGTATCCGTATAATGATATCTTACCGCATTCTGAAAGGATCCCGTAGCACGTGCTATATTCCCATATCGACGATAAGCATCGCCCATCTTGTAAGCTATTCGTCCACGTGCTGCCTTGTCCTTCGGAGACGTTTGCCCATACGCTTTCTTATACTGCCCCGCCGCCTCGGCATATTCGCCCAGGGCCAAAGCAGCATCTCCACGCTTCACGGACTTCTCTGCACTTCCACACGAAAATAGGGACATGCATAACAGCGTAATAAGTCCGATGCTCAAGGTGTATGTTGTCAATGATTGTTTCGACATAGTGTTTCTGCGATTGGATTACCCTTATATTAACCGCGTATATTTTCTTTTATTGTATAAGATAAGCTGCGGCTCGGCATAAAGTTCAAGCAAGCTTGACTTTCTGCTCTCGCCTTGCATTATCTTTAAATAAGATAGGCGGCATCTCGGCAATGAAAGTGAAAATGTTCCATTTTAACTTTGCATTGCGCTCGATTTGCACTATCTTTGTATAAGAGAGGCGGCTCGCACCGCAAAGTTACAATATCGGCGGCAGTTGTCAATAAAAAAAGGCAGTAAAAACCATTTTTAGGGTTACATATACTATTATCAGAGTGCATTCTTATGCAGAAGAGAGCAAATTCTTAATCAAAATGTAAGAATTTTACACAATTCCTTTGCATAGCGTGCGATTTGCATTACCTTTGCACAGAGGTAAGTCCGCGTACAGCCATACGGCGTGGCGAATCCTTCGTACACATAACATACAACATTTCTGACAAATGAAAAGAGTGAATCCATTCAAAGGACTTGGCATAGCGTTAGTTACTCCCTTTAAAGAGGACGGAAGCATAGACTTTGACCAACTCAGCGCACTCGTTGAGGATCAAATTGATAATGGCGTTGACTTTATCTGCGTGTTGGGTACAACCGCTGAAACGCCCTGCCTTTCTGCTGAGGAAAAGCGCAAGGTGATGGATTGTGTCATCCAGACTAATCATGGCCGTCTGCCCCTCTTGCTCGGAGCCGGTGGCAACTGCACAGCCAATGTAATTGACTATTTGCAGAACACCGACCTTACAGGCTTCGAGGGCGTTCTGATTGTCGCTCCTTTCTACAACAAGCCCTCGCAGGAAGGACTCTACCAACATTTCACCGCAGTTGCAAGCAAAAGTCCCGTTCCTGTCGTATTATATAACGTTCCAGGACGTACGGGAGTAAATATAGAAGCAAATACGACCCTGCGTATTGCTCAGGCTTGCGACAACGTAATTGCTATCAAGGAAGCTTCAGGCAAGATTGAACAAATTGAAGATATCGTAAAGAACGCACCCGAAGGCTTTGAAGTATTGAGTGGCGACGATTCCATCACTTTTGAGTTGCTCACCATTGGTGCTCAAGGCGTAATCTCCGTTGTAGGTAATGCCTATCCGAAAGAGTTTGGTGAAATGACTCACAAAGCATTACAAGGCGATTATACCGAAGCTCTGAAGATTCATCGCTCATTCAGTCAAGCTTACAAGCTGCTCTCAGCAGATGGCAATCCCGCTGGTATCAAGTCATTATTGGCAGTACAAGGCAAGGCGCGTAACATACTTCGTCTGCCCCTTGTTCCTGCACGCACAGAGACAACTGAAGCTATCCAAGACTTTGTAAAGAATTTCTAACATTACGCATCACCCCCCATTGTATCGGCGGAATTAGTTGGCAAGACCACTAATTCCGCCTATACTTTACCTAAACCTATCACTCCTATATGGAAACAGAACAACTCTCCACGATGAAACGTACCATCGTGGGCATACAATTCCTTTTTGTTGCTTTCGGTGCTACTGTATTAGTTCCTCTGCTTATTGGCATCAATCCTGCCACAGCTCTCTTTACTGCAGGTATAGGCACTTTCCTTTTCCATTTTATTACTAAGGGGAAAGTACCTATATTCCTTGGCAGTTCCTTCGCATTTATTGCTCCCATTATCGCTGCAAGTAAGCAATGGGGATTGCCTGGCACATTGGCAGGTCTTACCGCTGTATCACTTGTATACTTTATAATGAGTGCCCTCGTAAAGTGGCAAGGCAAGAAACTACTTAATCGCATATTCCCTCCCGTCATCATCGGTCCCGTCATCATTCTCATAGGGCTTTCTCTCTCAGGAAGTGCTGTCGATATGGCTAAGACGAATTGGATCTTAGCTTTTACCTCTCTCATCACAGCCATCATAGTGCTTACGTTCTGCCGTGGTCTGATGAAACTTGTACCTATCATCAGCGGTGTAGTTGTAGGCTATATTGTAGCTCTCTGCATGGGTGAAGTTGACTTTTCAGGCATAACCTCAGCTTCATGGTTGGCTTGCCCCGTTAGTTTTGATACAATTACGAACTTTGAATGGAGCCCATTCCTCTACATGATCCCTGTAGCAATCGCTCCAGTACTTGAGCACATTGGAGATGTCTACGTGGTAGGAGCTGTAGCACAGAAAGACTTTGTGAAAGATCCCGGGCTCCATCGCACGATGTTGGGTGATGGTGTCGCTTGTCTGGTATCGGCATTCTTAGGTGGACCTCCCGAAACTACTTATTCAGAAGTAACAGGTGCTATGTCTATCACCAAAGTGACTAATCCCGCAGTCATTCGAGTCTCTGCCGCTACAGCCATCTGCTTTTCAATTATCGGAAAACTCAGTGCATTACTTCAAAGCATACCACAAGCTGTATTAGGAGGAATCATGCTTCTACTATTCGGCACTATAGCCAGTGTTGGCGTACAGAATCTGATTCAAAACAAAGTGGATATGAACGATACGCGCAATGTGATCATCATCTCCGTCATGCTGACCATGGGACTGGGCGGAGCTGTGCTTTCATCAGGATCATTTGCCATCTCTGGCATCGGACTTTCTGCCGTCATCGGTGTCATACTCAACCTTTGTCTGCCTAAAACGAAGAAAGAAACTGCTGATATAGAGAAATAACCCTTGGCGGATTTTTGGCTAACAGGTTAACAAGTAATTTACTTTATCCGATTTAATTCATGAAGAATTGTTCCTTTGCTAAGTGGCTACGTACCCTTCTATTAGTCTTGACCATTCTAATAATAGCCATCATAGGTGGTGCTTGGTATTTAGTAGATTATGCACTCATGCCTGGCGATCGTTCGCGTCAAGAAGCTCTGGCATGGGAAGAGATTGACTCTCTCTATCCTGGCATGACTACTTGGAGGGATTCACTCATACATGCTCAAGCCCTTCGAGACACTACCATACAGACAACCGATGGCAGTCGGCTCCATGCATACTATATAGCAGCGCGTAAGCCTACAGCATCTACCGCAATTCTCGTACATGGTTACACAGATTGCGCTATTCGAATGATGCCTCTTGGAAGGATGTATAATCGCGACTTAGGCGTAAATGTTCTTCTACCCGATCTACGCAATGCGGGCAAAAGCGATGGCGACCATTTCCAAATGGGATGGCTCGACAGAGAGGATATAAAACTTTGGGCTAAAATCATCCCTACCCTATTCGGTGATAGTGCCAAGACTGTAGTGCATGGTGTTTCCATGGGAGCAGCCACCACTATGATGCTTTCTGGCGACAAAGATGTACCAAGCAACGTCAAAGCCTACATAGAGGATTGTGGATACACGAGCGTATATGATCAGTTTAGCAAAGAACTTTCTGAACGTTTCGGATTGCCAAAATGGCCATTAATGCCAACGGCTTCTATGATATGCCACTTACGATATGGATGGGACTTCAACGAAGCCTCTTCTCTCTCCCAGGTGGCTCATTGTCATAAACCCATGCTTTTCATCCATGGTACAGCAGACAAGTTTGTACCGACCTCTATGGTGTATACCCGCTCTACAAGGCAAAGCCTGCTCCTAAATCCATATGGCTTGCATCTATGTCAGAGCATGCACGCAGTTTTCACGACTATCCACAGATTTACAAGCAAAAAGTAGAACGTTTTTTACATGACTCTCATATACTGAATTAATAGAGTCATTCGCATTGATTGCATCCCATTGCAATCATGCAAAATCTTCACCTCGTCCCCACTGATATTGGAAGCTCTTGCTCTGCTCAGCAAGAGCTTTCTTTAGCTCGTAGAGGGGCCTCGATTTTCCCTCGTATTTAACGAGTCCAGACCTTGTGAGTAATGTCTCTCCGAACTTCGTCATTATCAAGCTAAAACGAAGGTTTTGCCGTTTCTTTTTGAAGACTTTGCCATCGTACACCGCTCGGTGGCAGCATTGCCACCGCCCAGTGGCAGCATTGCCACCGCCCGGTGGCAGCACTACCACCGGGCGGTGTACGATGAAATGATGTACGTTTGCAAACGGCATGATGACCATTTGCAAACGGTAAGACGCTCATTTGCAAACAGCAAGACGTTCTTTAAAAATCAAAATAGTATGGGAACAATTATATTTAGGGCTCTTCTCGTTAAAGTCGCTATAACCATGCATTTAACGGAAGAGCCCCAAACTTAATATCATATAAATAGTTAGCAGTTCAAACCATTCCTGAAGAATTCGCGCAACGCTTGCCCCCGTTCCTTATAGTCGGGAAGATAGTAGGCCATCAACGCATGGAATCGGGCATTATGAGAGGCCTCCTTGAGATGACATAATTCATGCACAATAATCATTTCTATACACGATTCTGGACAAAAAGCCAAATTCGTATTTAGGCAAAGGATACGCCGAGCAGGCTGCATGCTTCCCCATTGGGATTTCATTCTTCTACAGCGTATCTCTGACAAAGGAGCCTCCTTCATTATGTTCATCCATTTAGCAAGCAATGCATGAACCAAAGCATTAAATTTATTTGAAAACCAAGCATTCAGCAATCGTTGAACCTGTGACTTACTTAACGATGATTGGCCATGAACAATGAGTTCATCCCCTCTTTCTTCGACCTGCGTAGCACTCGAATTTTCATCAATCTTCAACTTATAAAAGCGCCCCAAAAACACGAAAGTCTCTCCTGATTCGAACCGATGCTTTATCATTGAACACTCTGTTTCTCTGCGCTTCTTCATGGCATTCACAGCACGTTCTAACCACTCTTCTTTTTCTCGCAGAAACTGAAGTATCTGCGACTCTGAAAACGTACGAGGAATTGTCAACTTTGCATTACCATCACGATCAACCCTCAATCGCATACTGCGGACGTCCTTGACAGTTGCTGTAACTGTTATACCATTTAATATAAATTCAAACTTCATAGATTTACTTTTAATGCAAATGGGAATATACGTTGAGGGTCATAGAATGTGGCCAACGATTCCACCATTGCTTGTACATTTAGCGAAGGCTTCTTACGATAAACAGTCTTTCCGTTTACCCTGATTGTCAACAACTTATCAAAGTTTACTTGATCTTCTGCAAGAAACAGAATAAAACTGCCAGAAGTAGCTTGATCATACGTGCGAGTAGATTTTAATTCTATACCCCACTGAGGATCTACCTCACTGGCAGCATAATGTACGTTCTCAACGGCGATATCTACTTCATTATCGTGTACGTTCATATCATAGCGTGTGCGCAACTTGGCATCTGGACGCTTTATCACCTTTATATTATAGAAGCCCGTGCGATGACGCCCGTCCATATCAAAATCTTCCCAGATAAAATGATTCGGATGCGGATTGCGCGTAAAAAGCGACAACCAAGGAGTCGTAGGCGAATAATCGATGAAGTGCTGACGACCTGGTATGAGTTCTACCTTATGGCGAAAGCCCTCTGGATGAAGATCCTCTAAACTATCGAGCGCTTGAGCTGTATAGCGAGTAAGTCTGTTACGATAAAAGCCTGCATCGTCAGCTCCTGTTCGCAAGCTAAAGCCGATGTTGCTCAAATTCTCAGCAGGTGCATTTTTCAAAGGTTCTCCTCCTGCCATAGGACCTGCTGCAGCCCAATAATCAGCATAGAATGAGGCTAAACGCTGAGAACCATAGCCTCCCTCAGAGATACCAAACACATAGAGCCGATTAGGATTAATAGCATCATCCATAAGGAGCAGCTGGCGTAATAATCTTTCCCAAGCCCATTGCTTTCCTCTCTGCCACCAACGATACCATTCCCCCTCATTGGGTATTTGCGGAATGAAGTAGACTGAAGGCGCATCAGCAAAACGCTTTGCTAAGATAAGCCCAGTCTCCCACTCCTGCTGTTTAGGACCAGAACCATGAAGATATAGAAAGAATGGAAAGCCTCCTTGAGGACGCGAGCCCTTGCTTCCAAAATAGAAAGGCATTGCCGCACGATGCTCTAAACTATCGGGAATAACCCACATGCCACTTGAACGACCGAGACTATCCAATACAGGAAGAGCATCTGACTGAGCAACTTTATTGCTTACCTTCCATGCTTCCCATATTTGTTTACGAGCACTTTCGATTTGGCTCTGTGAAAGTCGATTAGAAGGTACTTTAGAAGGAGTATTTCCCTTAAGCACTTGCTCGAAGTAAGAAGAAACTTCCTTCTGATTCTGAGCAGATACACTCAATGAGCAAGTACACATAAATATCATTAATATCTTATTCCACATACTATCTTAGGTAGCTAATTATTACATATTCAAGACAACATAAACGAATGGTGAGCATACCATCTAACATTAGGAAAGAAATCAACTCTCAACAGCATCGGCCATCATCGCCAAATCATCGTCAGTCAATCCCGAAGCCTTTAGGATATCCGCATCCTTGGCAAGGAATTCTGCATTGCGATTCTTCTCTTGCGATTGTCGATATAGCATGACCGCTTCTTGTAGTTTCCCTTGAAGCCATGCCGTATGTCCAGCATTCAAATAGTCTGACGCTGTTGGTTGCTGATTAAGTAGCTTCGTATAATACTTCTCAGCTTGTTCGTATTTTCGCGTGAGCAAGGAACACCACGCCAAAGCGCGTATAGCGTCTTCCGAATCTGGCTGTAGGTAATTGACCTTATATAGATACTTCAGAGCCTCATCATAACGTTTCAAGTAAACTAAGCATTCTGCCTGACGAAGCGCAGTTTCGACATTCTCATGATCCAACTGTTCAAGTTCATCATAACATTTCAGAGCCTTCTGATAGTCAGCTTGTACGCGCCAGCAAGAAGCCAATCTGTGCAGAGTCCATGATGAATGTGGTTTAAGCACATCAGCACGCTCATAACATATGCAAGCCTCGGCGTAGTCTTTACATTGTTCATGGCTATAGCCCTCCTTCTGCAATGTATTGACTGTATGCATTGCTTCTGGCAAACGATGATATAGCGTACGAGCTAAATCATATGATTTATCCTTAAACACGAAATTGGCCATACGAAGCAAGAAATCATCATCGGTCAGCAACCTATCAAATGGTGCATAGTCGGCAATAAACAGATTAAGCTGAAATGGATTAACAAATTGTTCTCGATGCACAAACAAATTGCAGAAACGATAAAATCCTTGCACGTAAGAGCGTAATGTTTCTCTGAAATCGGATTGATCGGAAATGGCTTCCATGTCCTCCTTCGTTTCATTCATAGAAGAAAGCATTTTCGATACCAACCCATCAGCCTGAGGCATCTGCTTCATATGGTCGGCCATCAAACAGAACGAATACTTATCTGAATCACAAAGATTTTGATTGTGAAAGAACAACTTCACAAAAGGGTTATTGCCTACCTCTTTAGGCATATCTGGATGGTTCAACGTGAAGGGCCAAAACCAATTACTCGTAACGTTGAAGAACGGGAAACGCTGTTTCAGTACTTTGAATGTACCCATATACATATCCGCACCACGCTGCTGAAGTTCCACGAAATCATGCATATACTCAGAGAGTTTCTTGTCGTCACTTTCCCACTCTGGGTTCAGCTCCGATTCTGCAAATTTCTCTTGCAAGTCCTCTACGGCTGTCGATTCATCTATCTTGATATTCTGCATGCGCTTCATCATCTCAGGGATAATCTCGGTCTGAAGATTTCGCTCAATGCGCTTTGTCTCCATACTGAGGAACAATTGCATTTGAAGCATCTCTATTTCGCGCACGAAGTTGGGTATTTCTGACATTAAGCGCAATCTCCCCTCTATCTCAGGATAGAGTGCTATGCGTTCTGCATGACAGATGTGTACAAAGATAACTCCCGTCAATGCTCTGACCCTTAACTCTACTTGATCTGACATAGAATAATCAAGCAAAAAGCGGTATTTAGCCAAATCGAAGAACTTCATAGCTGAAAGTGTAACTGCGCTTACGAGCAAGCACTTATTGATTAATGGATAAGCGTCAGACACCATATAATCCGTCATAGCCGTTTCATCGTCAGCAGTCCATGCTCCTGACAACCATACTCCATCAAACAGATTACGTATGTGACTTTCTCCATTATCGCTGGCTAAGCTCGATAAAGTAAAGTTAGATCCCTTCAGATTCAGCAAAGTTCGAAAGCTTATAGTATAAAAGGATTCATCATCCATAAGTTCACCTTCACGCTTAAGTGCGTCAGCCAATTCGTAGGCACGGCGGACGAACCCTTTATACATCCTTCCACGTTCGGGATCAGCCGCACCACGCTTCATATAGTCAAGCAATATCTGATAAGAATCTACAAGATTGTCTATTTCATCTTTTACAGTCCATTGTCCTAAAGTAGTGCATAAACCTTGCAGAGATTGCAAGGCTGACATCAACTTGTGATTTTTCAACGACTGCATAGCATCGTTGTACAAATATTGATAGGTTTGCGCTTTCATGTGTTTAACTATTTGCTCTTCTTAAAAGAATGGTTCATAAGATTAGAATCGAATTGTATCGGCCACTTCTTTAGGCAAATGATAATCCTTTTGCAAAATAAGGCTATATGCATTCACACCTTTGATTCTTATGGAATCAAGTGCCATTCGTCTTCCTTTTTCTAACAATTTCCATTGAGTTCGCCGATCAACACGTTTTAGGCTCTTCTTCTTCATCACAAAGCATCCATTAGCATCAGCATTTCGCTGAGAATAGATACAAAAATGCCCGTTAGCATAAGCCAAAGCTGTATATGGCCACGAGACGACAGCCGCATCCACTTGATCGCTATTCAACATATCTGCACGCAACTTAAGATCATTAATCTGCGGACGATATACAGCATCCTCACTTAAGCCCGCACCCTTCAATGCCACATCGAGCAGATGATTCTCAGAAGAAGAGCGTGCTATAGCAACTGTGCGTTCCTTGAGATTTTTCACAGTTCTAATACGCAATATACCACAGACAAGGATCTGCCAACGTGATGTTCCTTCCCACATAATCTCCAAACCTCCCATACGCGAACCATAAAGAGCCATACGCTCCTTGTCCGCCCAGCCTCCATCTGCTATGCGACCCATCAAAGTAGTATCACAATCCATCTGTGAAGGATAGGTAGCTATCTGCACTTTGAGTCCCAAAGAATCGTATATACCTGTGCGTTGAGCCACATAGATAGGGAAGCAATCGCGATTGGTCACCAATGCAACATGAAGTGCTGTAGAATCATAGCGTTCCGTCCCAAAGTTTATAGTCTCCATGGGCTTATCGCTCTGACAAGAGATGAGCAGATAGGACCATAGAGATAACAACAGGAACACTGTGGAATACATGTATTTCACGTAGGAAGTTTTCATGTGATTAATACGTACTTTCACTCTAATAATTAACACTTAAGATGATTAACACGTTTTTTATAGAAAAACGGCTGCGTCTCAGCCATTCAAACAAGTTTGATGGCATTCGG
>CALEKA010000016.1 GCA_937898715.1 uncultured Prevotella sp. | reverse complement strand
TTTGGGCTTCCGTTGGTTGCGTCTGAGGATGCATTCTTTGGGCTTCCGTTGGTTGAGCCGTTAGCTGCGTCTGAGGAGTTCACTTGAATGCTTACTGTAGTGCGTTCGAGCTGAGCGTCTGCCATCTGGCAGGCGATGGTGCGCTTCCATATCAACTCATAGAGACGTTTGGCACGTGCATCGCCCGTGATGGTCTGACGCGTCATGTCGGTGGGTCGGATGGCTTCGTGTGCCTCCTGTGCTCCCTTAGAGTGAGTATGATAGGTGCGGCGCTGGTGGTATTCCTTGCCCATGGTCTCTGTGATGAGCGGTCCGCAGCTATTGAGACAGAGGTCGGAGAGGTTCATCGAGTCGGTACGCATATAAGTGATGAGTCCCGACTCGTATAGTCCTTGCGCCACACGCATGGTCAGTGCCACGGGGAAGCCCAACTTGCGGGCTGCTTCCTGCTGCAGCGTAGAGGTAGTGAATGGGGGTGCAGGTGTGCGGCGTGCTGGACGGGTCACGATGTCGCTTATGCTGAAGGTAGCGCCTTGACACTCTTGGAGGAAAGCCTCAGCCTCTGCCTTTGTGCTGAATCGTTGGTTGAGTTCTGCTTTGAGTACGGCAGCGGGGGCGCCATCTTTTGCTGGCACGTTGAAGAGAGCCGTCACGCGGTAAGCTGCCTCGGGCTTAAACTGCTGAATCTCGCGTTCGCGCTCTACGATGAGTCTTACTGCGACGCTCTGCACACGACCTGCCGAGAGGCTGGGACGCACTTTGCGCCAGAGTACGGGCGAGATTTTGAAACCTACCAGTCGGTCGAGCACACGTCGTGCTTGCTGTGCGTCTACGAGGTTGAGGTCGATATGTCGTGGGTGCTGAATGGCCGCGAGGATAGCAGGCTTGGTGATTTCATGGAACACGATGCGGCGGGTCTCTTTGGGGTCAAGCCCAAGCACCTCTGCCAAGTGCCATGAGATAGCTTCTCCTTCGCGGTCCTCATCGGATGCGAGCCATACGGCCTCCGACTTTTTGGCTTGTGCGCGGAGGTCGCTCACCACGTGTTTCTTATCGGCTGGTATCTCATATTGAGGTTCGAACGTCTTGAGGTCAACGCCAAAGTTTTTCTTCTTGAGGTCACGAATATGTCCGTAGCTGGACATCACTTTATAGTCGGAGCCCAGGAACTTTTCGATAGTCTTTGCTTTGGCTGGAGACTCTACGATTACTAAGTTCTTCTGCATAAGTTATTGTTTGATGGTGCAAAAGTAGTGCAAGGCGAGAGAAATACAAAATAAAAAGGCGAAGACTTTTTATTTTTATTTCCGAGCCGCAGCCTACTTTGCGGCGAAGCCGAAAAGTGCAAGGCGAGAGAAGAAGCAAGGAAAAAACGTGTTTTTTCATTGATTCTTCCGAGCCGCCGCCTACTTTGCGGCGAAGCCGAAAAGTGCAAGGCGAGAGAAATACAAAATAAAAAGGCTAAGACTTTTTATTTTTACTGAAGTTTTTCTCTAAAGAAAGTCGTTTCTTTATGTCGTGGGCATGTGATAGGAATACTCATCTTAATTTCGGATTTAGAATGGGCGGGCTGAAAGCCCAATGAATTCCATAGCCCAAGGCAACGCCTTGGGTAGAGATAATCAAGAACGATACGCCCTGTAAGGGCAGAAGTAAGGACAATCTATTTCTACTTTTGCCCTTACAGGGCGAAACAATACTGCTTACGGGATACCCAGGGCGATGCCCTGGGCTATGAATATCATTGGGCTTTCAGCCCACCCATTCTAAATCCGATATTAAGATGAGTATTCCAATCACATGCCCACGAGATAAAGAAGACTTTCTTTAGAGAAAACTTGAATTTTTATTTCCGAGCCGCCGCCTATTATATTACACGCTCAATGCCCTCGAGCGTTGGGCTGAGGGCATTGTTGGGGGAAGAGAGATTCTATGGGTGCTTGTTATTCTAGTATTTCTAGGAATTCTATGAATTCTAGTATTTTTAGGGGATTCTTGGCTTCAATCTGCGAAGGGGAGCTGCTGTTCGCCTAATCCGCTAAAGGAGAGGCGGTGGTAGGGGGTGAGGCCGTGCTCGAGGATGCCGCGGCGGTGCTCGAGTGTGGGGTAGCCTGCGTTGTGATCCCAACCATAGTAAGGGTACTCCTTGTGGAGGGCGTGCATGTAGTCGTCACGATAGGTCTTTGCCAAGATAGAGGCGGCAGCGATGGAGAGATATTTGCCATCGCCCTTGACGATGGTCTGATGGGGCAGGTCGCGATAGGGCTTGAAGCGGTTGCCATCGACGATGACATACTTTGGGCGAACCTTGAGCTGGTCGAGGGCGCGATGCATGGCGAGGATGGATGCGTTGAGGATATTTATCTCGTCGATCTCTTGGGGTGTGACCACCCCCACTGCCCATGCTAAGGCTTCGCGCTCTATGATTTCGCGCAAGGCATAGCGGCGCTTTGCGGTGAGCTTCTTGGAGTCGTTGAGGTCGGGGTTGTGATAATCGGGTGGGAATATCACGGCGGCGGCATATACGCTGCCTGCTAAGCAACCACGGCCTGCTTCGTCGCAGCCTGCCTCAAGTAAGCCTTGATTATTGTATAGGGAGGATAGCATGGGGAGGTTCTTTTTTTGGGGGGGGATAGGTATTCTAGGTATCCTATGCGTCCTAGGAATCCTAGGAGATTCTATGAGAAGATCTCTAGAACATCTTTCTTACTCGGTCTATGCCCTTGACGAGGGCGTCGATCTCTTCACGCGTGTTGTAGAGGGCGAACGAGGCGCGTGCCATTCCTTCCACACCGCAGCGCTGCATGAGCGGTTGTGCGCAGTGGTGACCGGTGCGGATGGCTATGCCGAGGCGGTCGAGCAGGGTGCCGAGGTCGAGAGGATGGATGTTGCCTACGTTGAACGATACTACGGCGTCTTTCTCCGTTGCTGTACCGAAGATGTGCATCTCGGGGATGAGCTGCATCTGCTCCATGGCATAGCGGGTGAGGTCGCGCTCGTGGGCGTGAATCTGGTCCATGCCGAGACGCGTCACGTAGTCGAGGGCTACGGCCAAGGCGTGAGAGCCTACATAGTCGGGGGTGCCGGCTTCGAACTTGAAGGGGAGGCGCTCGTACGTGGTACGTTCAAAGCTTACGCGGGCTATCATCTCGCCACCTCCCTGATAGGGGGGCATCTGCTCGAGCAACGACTCGCGGCCGTAGAGCACACCGATGCCCGTGGGGCCGTACACCTTGTGTCCGCTGAACACGAGGAAGTCGCAGTCGAGGTCTTGCACATCGACCTTGAAGTGGGGCACGCTCTGTGCACCGTCTACGAGTATGTGGGCGCCATGGGCATGTGCCACCTCTGCCATGCGCTTCACGGGGTTGATCGTGCCGAGCACATTGCTCACGTGTGCCACGCAGACCAGTCGGGTGCGGGGTGTGAACAGGCGTTCGTAGGCTTCGAGATCAAGGCAGCCCTCATCGTTCATGGGGACGACTTTGATGACAATGCCTGTACGGTCGCGCAGGAGTTGCCAGGGCACGATATCGCTATGGTGCTCCATGACGGTGAGTATCACTTCGTCGCCTTCATGGAGGAATGCTTGGCCGTACGAGGTTGCCACGAGATTGAGGCTTTCTGTGGTGCCACGGGTGAAGATGACTTCGGCTGTGCTTCGGGCATTGATAAACTGGCGTACCGTTTCGCGAGCTTCCTCATGGAGGTCGGTGGCTTGCTGTGAGAGGTAGTGTACGCCGCGGTGTACGTTGGCATTGACGGAGTAGTATTCGTTGGTGATGGCCTCTACCACTTCGCGTGGTTTCTGCGTGGTGGCAGCATTGTCGAGGTAGACGAGCGGACGCTTATATACCTCGCGGCCGAGTATGGGGAAGTCCTCGCGGACGGATGTTAGGGAGTACATCGTTTTGAAGTTTAATAAGTTTAGGAGTTTATAAGTTTAGAGGTCGCCTTTCAATTCTGAGGCATTTCTCTTAACTTTTAAACTTATAAACTCAGCGCGTTAGCGCCATAAACTATTTTCTGCATCCCACGCACCCCTGACATCTGCCGAGCTTGCCGCGGAAGCGGAGTTCTACGAGTTGGGAGAGGCGATCGTGGAGGAGAGGTATTTCTACGTGGCGCAACACGTCGTTGATAAACGCATGCTGGAGCAGGAGGCGAGCCTCATCCTCGGGAATGCCACGCTGACGCATATAGAAGAGGGCCGTCTCATCGAGTTTACCGATAGAGGAGCCGTGGTTGCACTTCACATCGTCGGCATAGATCTCGAGCATAGGTTGCGAGAGTGCTCTTGCTAAGGGCGATACGCAGAGGTTGGCATTGGTCTGCTCGGAGGCAGTCTGCTGTGCACCGGGTGCTACGTAGACTTTTCCGGCAAAGGCGCCCACGCTCTGATCGCCAAGCACGTACTTGTAGAGCATATCGCTTGTGCAGCCGGGCGAGAGGTGCTCTACGATGATGTTGTTGTCGACGCGCTGCTCCTTGTCTGCCACGACGGCTCCATAGAGTTCCGTCTTAGCCCCTTCGCCCAGGAGGCGAATGTCGAGACGATTGCGTGAGTGCCCACAGGTGAGGGTCACGCCGTCGTAGCTCAAGCGGCTGCCGCGCTGCTGCTCGGCATAGAGTGTGGAGAATCGGGTGGTCTGTGCACTGGTCTCCTCTATGCTGTAGAGGTTGAGCTGTGCATCGGCCTCAGCGTAGGCTTCGATCACTTGGGTGGTCAAGCACTGCACGGAGCCCTCGGCATGGTCGCACAGGAGCACGGAACCCGAAGCGCCCTCGTCTGCCACAATGATCAATCGGCGCAGGCTCATGGTGGGACGCGCTGCTGCTGCAACGTTGACTATCTGGATGGGTGCTTTTAGTTGTACACCTTTAGGGATGTAGACCAGCAGGCCGTCTTGTGCAAGCATGGTGTTGAGCAGCGTCACGCCGTCGTGTCCTCCTCGGAAGTCGCGATCGGTGGCGGCGGCGCGGTTGTAATATTTCTCGAGAATGTCGGAGTGGTCAGCAGCCACACGGCTGAAACTGTCGACGATGACGCCCTCGGGCAGGAGTACGCGTGAGCTTTGCGGTGCGGGGCATACCATGTCGTTGACCACGAAGAAGAGCGAGGTGCTCAGATTGGGCACGTTGCACTTGTAGGCGGCATAGGCATCGACTGACGAGGCTCGGCGCATGAGGTTGATGCCAAAGTCGGGGGCAAATGCCTCGGCGGCATCGGTATATTTATAGCGTTCGACGCGCGTGGTGGGCAGTCCTTGTTCGGCAAGGAGCGTAGCAGCCGTCTCGCGTGCTTGATTCATCACGGCGAGGCTACCATCGCACACCATGTCGCGGTGGTCGCGATAGAGGTCAATGTATTGTTGATGACTGTTCATGATTTCATTCTTTGGGGAGGAGGGAGAGGGCTTTTATTCTGCCGCCTCGTTGACAATCCAGTCGAAACCTTTCTCTTCTATCTCGTAGCCCAGCTGTGCAGTGCCTTCCTTGACCACGCGTCCTTTGACGAGCACGTGTACGAAGTCGGGCTTCAGATAGTCGAGCATGCGCTGATAGTGGGTGATAACCATAGCGCTGGTCTTGGGTGTGCGGAGCATGTTGAAGCCCTCTGCCACGATGCGCAGTGCATCGACGTCGAGTCCGGAGTCGGTCTCGTCGAGGATAGAGAAGAGGGGTTCGAGCACTGCCATCTGAAAGATTTCGTTGCGCTTGCGCTCACCTCCCGAGAAGCCCTCGTTCACGCCACGGCTCATGAAGTGAGCGTCGAGGCCTACGAGCTTGCGTTTTTCCTTAAGGAGTTTGAGAAATTCGCTTGCGGCGATGGGTTCTTGTCCGAAATACTTGCGTTTGGCATTGAGTGCGGCACGCATGAAGTTGGTCATCGACACGCCAGGGATCTCCGTAGGAGCTTGGAACGACATGAAGATGCCTTCGTGGGCACGATCTTCGGGCGGAAGTGCGAGGAGGTCTTTGCCATTGAATGTGATGCTTCCCTCGGTCACTTCGTACTTAGGGTTGCCCACAAGCACATTGCTCAGTGTGCTCTTGCCCGAGCCGTTGGGACCCATGAGCACGTGCACTTCGCCGTCGCGGATGGTGAGGTTCACTCCGCGCAATATTTCTTTGCCTTCTACGGAGGCATGGAGGTTCTTTATTTCAAGCATAATATATTTATGTATAAGTAAGAAGTAATACTTCTTTTTAAGTAATAAGTAAAAAGTAATAAGTAATACTTCTTTTTAAGTAATAAGTAAGAAGTAATAAGTAATACTTTCTTGCTGTTACTATTGGGAGGAGGGGTATTGGGTATTATCGCGTATGTGAGAATCCATCAGCGCCTACTGGGGACGCGTCGCCCCCAGTATTGGCTGAAACGCGAACGAGGGGTATTTTTTGCACGAACGACCCCACTAATGAGAGGGGCTCTTGAGAGAGAGGGGCTTGCTACTGCTCCGTCTCGGGATGGAGACCGCAGTCTTCGAGGAGCTTGATGGCATCTACATATTGGGCGATGCCTTGCGCCACTTCTTTGGCTGCCTTCATGGCGAGCACTACGGTCTGCGGACGGTGTACCACGTCGCCACCAGCAAACACGCCACGACGGGTGGTCATACCCATGGGGCGCTGACCTACGATGACGTAGCCCTTCTCGTCGACCTCGATGCCCTTCGTACTGCCCACAATGCGGCTGGCAGGACGCGAGCCGATGGCGAGGAACACGCGATCGAACTCTCGCGTCTGTTCTCCATCGGGAGTGGCAAGGCGGATGGCACGCACGCGGCCTTTTTCGTTGCCCAGAAACTCTATGGAGTTGGTCTGCCACATAAACTTTACGCCTTCGCGCACGGCATCCTCGTATTCGCTGGGGATGGCGGGCATCTCTGCCTGTGTGCGGCGGTAGATCACGGTGACGTCGCCTCCAAGGCGGCGAGCCGTACGGGCAGCATCCATGGCGACGTTGCCACCACCGATCACGGCTACGCGGTCGCCCTTGCGCAGGGGCACCATGTCGTAGGGAAGTACGCCTTCCACGTAGGCATTGACATTGTGGAGGAAGTCGGTCGACTGCGTGATACGGCGCAACTGTGCTCCGGGTATATCGAGGTTTTGCGGGAGCGCCGTACCTGTGCCCATGAAGATGGCGTCGTAGCCGTCGGCAAAGAGGCTGTCGACGGTCACGCCACTCTCGGGAGTACCTACCAGGCAGTTCTTGACAAAGCGTACGCCGAGCGACTCAATCTTCTGAATCTCAGCGCGTACCACAGCCTTTGGCAATCGATACTCTGGAATGCCGTACATGAGCACCCCTCCGAGTTCGGATTGTCCCTCGAAGATGGTCACATGGAATCCTTGTCGAGCCAAGTCGCCCGCTACGGTGAGTCCGGCAGGACCGCTACCGATCACTGCCACCTTGCCACGCGTCTTTTCGGGGATGCGCTCGTGGGTGAGCTGCATCTCGTAGTCGAAGCTAGCGATGAAGCTCTCGAGTTTGCCCACACGTACGGGGTTGCCCTTCTTGCCCAACACGCAGTGGCCCTCACACTGTTTTTCGTGAGGACATACGCGGCCGCAGATAGCTGGCAGGTTGGTCTTCTCGTGGAGCACAGCCATGGCTTCGCCCATGTTGCCTTTAGAGAGTTCGTGTATGAAGTCGGGAATGTTGTTTTCGATAGGGCAACCTTTGCGACACTGTGGCACCTTGCAGTGCAGACAGCGCTTAGCCTCTTCGATGGCTTCGTGACAGGTGTACATCTTGTTCACTTCCTCGAAGTAGCCTAAGCTTGCGCCTTCAGCATTCTCTATGTCTTTTTCGTTCATTCGCTTTTGGATGGTTAAGGGTTGGGAGGAGGGGGGCTATGGGGCTTGGATTTTTAGGAGATTCTAGGATTCCTAGGAGATTCTAGGATTCCTAGGAGATCTAGGACTTCTAGGACTTCTAGGAGATCTAGGACTTTCTAGTGATTCTAGAGGGATCTCTGCCAGCTTGTAATACTTAATACTTTATACTTAATACTTAATAATCTGTATTGCCTCCTCTATGGTTATGCTTTGCTGTTCGCCTGTCTCCATGTTTTTGAGGGAAAGTTTGCCTTCGCTGATTTCGGTCTCGCCGACGAGGGCTACGAAGGGCACTTTGTGAGCGTTGGCATAGCTCATCTGCTTCTTCATCTTCACTGAGTCGGGATAGACCTCGGCAGAGATGCCTGCACGGCGCAGGGCAGTTGCAAGGCGGAGGCAGTGAGCCGCTTCAGTGGGACCAAAGTTGATGAAGAGGATGCGCGCCCCCGACTGCGTCTCGGCAGGATAGAGGTCGAGCTGCGTGAGCACGTCGTAGATACGGTCGGCACCGAAAGAGATGCCCACACCGCTCAGTCCGGGCAGACCGAAGATGCCCGTGAGGTTGTCATATCGGCCACCACCGGTGATGGAACCAATCTGTACGTCGAGGGCTTTCACCTCGAAGATACAACCTGTATAGTAATTGAGGCCACGAGCCAAGGTGAGGTCGAGCTCTATCTCGTTGCGAAGTTCGCTTGCCTTGAGCGCTTCGAGCACGAAAGCCACCTCCTCGATGCCCTTGAGACCTACCTCTGAGGCTGCGAGAGCCTTGCGCATCACGTCGAGCTTCTCTTCGTTCGATCCCGAGAGCGAGATGATGGGCTGAAGTTTCTCTACGGCTTCGGGCGAGAGTCCCACGGCGAGAAGTTCTTCGTTGACCTTGTCAAGGCCAATCTTGTCGAGCTTATCGATGGCTACGGTGATGTCGACTATCTTGTCGGCAGCGCCGATGATCTCGGCTATGCCGCTGAGGATCTTGCGGTTGTTGATCTTGATGCATACGCGGATGCCGAAACGCGAGAACACCTCGTCGACGATCTGCATAAGTTCCACCTCGTTGAGCAGAGAGTCGGAGCCTACGACGTCGGCGTCGCACTGATAGAATTCGCGATAGCGTCCCTTCTGCGGACGGTCGGCACGCCACACGGGCTGTATCTGGTAGCGCTTGAAGGGCATTTGGAGTTCATCGCGGTGTTGCACCACATAGCGAGCGAAGGGCACGGTGAGGTCGTAGCGAAGGCCCTTCTCGCAGAATCGCGATGCGAGCTGTGCTGACGACTTTTCGCTATATTCCTCGGCAGATACTTCGCCACGGAAGTTACCCGAGTTGAGTATTTTGAAGAGGAGCTTGTCGCCTTCCTCGCCATACTTACCCATGAGGGTGGAGAGATTCTCCATAGCGGGGGTCTCGATCTGGCGGAAGCCATAGAGGGCATAGACCTCGCGTATGGTGTTGAAGATATAGTTGCGACGGGCCATTTCTACGGCACCGAAGTCGCGTGTGCCTTTGGGTATGCTTGGTTTTTGAGCCATAAGATTCTTGTAGTTTAAAGGCCGGGGGGAGGGTTGCCGCAATCGGCAGACGGAGTTCGCTCCGGCGTGGATTATCTGATTTGTCGGCAAAGTTACAAAAAAGGGCGCTTACGCGTCGGGTTCGCCGCTTAGGATTTTGTGCATTTGCTTCGGATTGTGCAGCATTTCTATGGCATGCTGCACATCAGTGTCGTCGCGAAGGTCGTACTCTTGATGACCGGCATCGTAATAGTAGCTCTCTACGATGGCACCCTCTACGACGTGGAGTATGGCGGGCTTCCAGCGCTCAAAGAGTTGGTCGTCGCTGCTCTTGAGTTTCTTCTCGAGCACGTCCATCTCGGCGAGCGAAGCCTCATCGTAGCCCTCAAAGCGTGCCCATTCACGCAGTTTGTCGAGCGCACGGAGCGTATAGCTGTCGTAAGCAAACTTGTGGTCCTTCATGAATTGGCAGAAGTCGGCATATTCCTCATCGGTGAGGCGGAAGTCGCGAGCAGGAGCGATGGTGGGATGGGCGGAGCGATAGCTTACGCAGTAGTCGAAGAGCTGATTGCTATTCTGCAGATAGGTCATGAGATGGGGCAGGCTGTCGGTCTTGAGCACCACGTCGGGCGTGATACCACCTCCGTCGCGCACGATGCGACCGTTGGCGGTACGGAATTCGTGGCTCAAGGAGTCGGGCAGATGGACAGGCAGTCCGTCCTTAAACTTATAAGCCTGTACGCAGCGCCCCGAGGGAATGTAGTACTTAGCAGTGGTGAGCTTGAGTATCGACTTGTAGGGAAGTTCACGGCTCTGCTGCACGAGCCCCTT
Organism: uncultured Prevotella sp.; assembly: GCA_937898715.1. Classification (GTDB taxonomy): domain Bacteria; phylum Bacteroidota; class Bacteroidia; order Bacteroidales; family Bacteroidaceae; genus Alloprevotella. The sequence continues at coordinate 14,671 of CALEKA010000016.1, read as the reverse complement.
GCCGTAGGTGCGGCGTCCCATGATGACGGCACGATCGTAGTCCTGCAGGGCGCCACTCGTGATTTCGGAGGCCGAGGCCGATCCGCCATCGGTGAGCACCACGATGGGGAGATCGGTATCTTGAGCATCGAGCTGCGTCTTGTAAGTATGGTTTTGCTCCTTCACCTTGCCGCGTGTGGTGACCACCTCTCTACCGCGAGATACGAAGAGATTGACCGTCTTGACCGCCTCTTCGAGCACGCCGCCAGGGTTGTCGCGGAGGTCGAGTATGAGACTACGTGCTCCACGCTGCTTGATGTCGACCAGTGCACGGCGCACCTCGTTGGCTGTGCCCTCGATAAACTGCGATAGGCGGATGTAGCCCACGCTATCGCTCACGATGGTGGCAAGCTTCACACTGGGCTGCACGATGTTGCGACGCGTAATGCGGAAAGTGTAGAGTTTGCCGTTGCTCGGACGGCGCACTTTGAGGTCGAACGTGGTGCCGGGCTCGCCACGGAGCCTGCCGCTCACGTCGGTGGCGTAGCGATTCTGCTCATCGACATCTTTCGACGTACAGGGGTCAAGGCTTTTGCCATCGATGGAGAGGATCACGTCGCCCGGCAAGAGTCCGGCTTGGGCAGCGGGCTGTCCTGCCATGGGCTTAACGATAATGCTGCGTTGGAGTTCGGGACGAAAACTCGTGACCGCTCCTATGCCTGCATAGCGCCCAGTGGTGAGTTGCTTCAGTTCGGAGGTATTTTGCTCGGCAAAGTACTCGGTGTAAGGGTCGAGCATTTCGAGCATATAGTTGGCTGCATTGTCGATGTTTTTTTGCGCATCAAGGGTGTCGACGTAGTAGAGGTCGAGGTCGCGGTAGAGGGCATTGAAGATATCGAGATTCTTCGACACCTCAAAGTTGTGATTCACGCTCTGCGCACGCACCACCACGGTAGCGCCCTGCGCCACCATGACCACCAACAGCACGAGCTTAAGGATGAAACGTTTCATGAGATACACTTAGTGAAGTTTAGAGAGTATGGAGGTCGGATTTTTAAGGTTTTAGGTTATAAAGTTACCATTAGGCTATGAAGCGAGACAAAGTGACTTTATAACCTTAAACCTAAAAACTCAAAACTTAAAAGTCTGCTTGATTTCCTCCCACGTATGAGGCGAGAGGGCTGTACCCACCACCTCGATGATGTGGCCCGCGAGGAGCGAACCGAGGCTGGCACACTCCATGAGACTATGGTCGGTAGAGAGCGCGTAGAGGAATCCGGCAGAGAAATAGTCGCCCGCAGCCGTGGTGTCGACCACGTGGGGCACTTCGCGTGCAGGGCAATGCACTTCTGTCTCTCCCTGACGCACGATTACGCCCTTCTTGCCCACCTTGACTACGGCAATCTCGCAGAGCTTGGCAAGCGCGCGGACGTTGGCGTGAGCATCATCAGAGCCAGTGAAGGCTTGTGCCTCCTGCTCGTTGGCAAAGACGATGTCGGTCTGCTGCAAGAGTTCGCCGAAGAATTCGCGATCTTCCTGCACGATATTGTAGCTCGCAAGGTCGATACACACCTTGAGGCCCGCCTCGTGCGCCAACTCTACAGCACGGCGGATGAGCGCATGGTTTTGCACCAAGTAGCCTTCTATATAGAAATAGGTGTAGCCGTCGAACCATTCCGCCTTGACGTCCTCGGGCTTCAGATTGGCTGCGGCTCCCAGATAGGTGCCAAAGGTGCGCTGACCGTCGGCCGAGATGATGGTAGAGGCCACGCCCGTGGGCAGCTCCAGGTCTTCAAGCAAACGTACATCGACTCCATGGCTACGGAAGCTTTCGGCAAAGAACTGCGCCGTATCGTCGCGCCCCACCTTACCGATGAGTCCCGGCTGACCGCCCAAATGAGCCACCGCAAGGATGGTATTACAAGCCGATCCACCCGTGGTGCGCTGCGGATGGAGCGCAAGAAGCCGATGGCTCACCTGCAAATAGCGCTCCGTATCAATGAGCTGCATGGAGCCTTTAGGCAGATCTAATTCACTGAGTATCAAGTCATTGTCAACCTGTACAAGCATATCTACAAGGGCATTTCCAATACCCAGTATCTTCTTCATCGTAATTTTTTTTGAAATTTTCTGTGCAAAGATAGGGCTTATTTCAAAAATAACCATTACCTTTGCACCGCAATTGAGAAAAAGATAGTAAGATTTATCTTTACAGAATGCTTCAGTAGCTCAGTTGGTTAGAGCACCTGACTGTTAATCAGGGGGTCGTTGGTTCAAGCCCATCCTGAAGCGCGATATTTATTAGAACAATGCTTCAATAGCTCAGTTGGTTAGAGCACCTGACTGTTAATCAGGGGGTCGTTGGTTCAAGCCCATCTTGAAGCGCTTCAATAGGCAAGCACCTGCATTCTTCGGAATGTGGGTGTTTTTTTGTTTTAATTGCTCCTGCGATTTCGGGATGAGCGAGGACTTCACAAAAGCTATTCTGTGAGTGGAGCGTCTCGCATCGACAGCAGTTGCAAGCAGCAAGCCTTTCAGCCAATACTGGGGGCGACGCGTCCTCGCGTCGGCTGCAACCGCTTATCTATCACCTTCGTTTCTTACAAGTTTTCCTTGCCCGTCGGATTCGCCGACGCGGGGACGCGTCGCCCCCAGTATTGGCTAAAAAAACGCTATGCCGACGCGGGACGCGTCGCCCACAGAACTGGGTGAAATCGTCACATTTCACCCCATAATCGGCCACTAAGACTGCCTATTTAGGAGCTTTTGCCCCTAAAAACGCATTTTTTCGTAAAAAAGTGGGCGAAATGTTTGCAGGTATAGAAAAAAGTCGTACCTTTGCACTCGCAAACAAGCAATAACACTGGTGTGTTAGTTCAGCTGGTTAGAATACATGCCTGTCACGCATGGGGTCACGGGTTCGAGTCCCGTACACACCGCAGAAGCCTCCAAGGTCACAAGCCTTGGAGGTTTTTGTTGTTTATACACCGGCTTAATAGGAGAATTCTGCAAGCAAAGCCTCAACTATGACGATACGCCAATATCAGATCAAAAGGCTTTATAAAGATTTCTGCAAGCAAAGCCTCAGCCTCATAAACGCAAAAAGCCCCAAGCGCAAGGCCTGGGGCAATGGAATAATTTAGAATTACTTTGACTGACGTTCCTTATACTTCTCGATCTGGCGTAAGATATTGTCTACACAGAGGTCTACACCCTCTTCGAAAGTATCGCATACCTTTTCTGCGTGAAGGTCTGCTCCAGGAAGCGAAACGTTGATAGCAGTCTCTTTGTTCTTAGCAGTCTCTGGCTTTACCACCTTGAGTATAAATTCTGCCTTGATTATATTGTCACAAGTTTTTTCGAGCTTAGAAGATTTCTTAGTGATAAATGCATTAAGTTTGTCAGTAGCGTCGAAATGAATGGCTTGAATCTTGAGTTCCATAGTTACCTCCTTTTGTTTTATGCCCGAGGATGGGCGAGTTGATATTCTTTTTTAAGGTCAGCAAACGTTGTGTGCGTGTACACTTCGGTTGTGGCTACGCTCTCATGACCGAGCAATTCCTTGATAGCTTCAAGGTCGGCTCCATGATTGAGCATCTCCGTAGCGAAGGTATGCCGCAATACGTGCGGACTTCTCTTTTTCATTGTTGTGACAAGCGAGAGATAGTGCACCACGATGGTGCGCACCATCGACTTGCCTATGCGTTCTTTCTTATTGTTAAGAAAGAGGCATCCTGCGTCTACTCCATCAGCGAGTTGCTCTTTGCGCTGGTCTATGTAGTGCTTCAGGGCTTGTCGAAGTTCTTCTCCGAAAGGCACGACGCGCTGCTTATTGCGCTTTCCCGTCACTTTCAGTTCACCACTGCTTAAGTTGACATCTACCACGTTGAGCCCCACGAGCTCTGAAAGGCGAATGCCTGTATGATAAAAGGTGAGCAGGATGGTGCGATCGCGAAGGCCATCAAAGGTGTCGGGATATTCCACATCGTCGAATAGCCTCGTCACTTCGCTTTCCTTGAGAAACGACGGCAGGGGCTTGTGGGCCTTGGGGCCGTGAATCAAGCGCATGGGATTCTTCTCGACCAGCTTCATGCGGAGCAAGTATTTATAGAAGCTACGCAACGCGCTAAGCTCACAATTGACCGAACAAGCCAAAAGGCCATGTTCCATTTCGGAAGCCATGAAGTTGCGCACCACATCGGCATCGATCGTATTCCAATTCAGCTCTTGATCGGTCTGCTTCAGATAGTCGCTAAATTTCACGAGCGATTCGCGATAGCTTTTCATCGTGCGGGGCGAGTAACCACGCTCTGCAGCCAGATATTCTATGAAGCGGTCTATTTCATGCATGACTCTCTCGTTTGCTTTCAAAAGCGAATATCGCAACTTTTTCCGAATGTACCAAATGAAATAGCAAAAAAATCGTTGCACAGCCCATCATTAGGCGATGCAACGATTTTGATAAAAGCTTTTATTCTATGTACTGCGTATCTGTTCAAGAGTTTGTCAGAAACACGATACTGCGCGAGGGGAGGAGATTAGTCCTCGTCGCGGTGGAGCTGCTGTACATATACAGCGTGCTCTCTTGCCAAGCGCTTCAATACGCTGGGCTTGTCGAACTGCTGGCGTGCGCGGAGTTCCTTCACTACGCCAGTCTTTTCAAACTTTCTCTTGAACTTCTTCAGGGCGCGTTCGATGTTTTCGCCCTCTTTTACCTGTACTACGATCATTTGGGTTTTTGTTTTATTTTGTTATTACTTTTCTTTCTTTCCTTGGAGAGACGGTGCCCCACCCTATCCTTAGAGGATTTCTCCTCGTCCTTGGGCTTCGCTCATCGGCTCGTCGCCTTCTTGGGGCTTCTTTTGCCAAAAATACGACGCAGAGCGGTGCATTCCCGTTGTCATACGGGTAGAGTCTACCCCATGCGAGTTGCAAAATTACGTATTTATTTTATCACGCCCAAACTTTCGCCTTGAATTTTAGGCAAATGCTTCATTTAGGGCCGCTTTTCGGGCTATGAGAATCGATTGGAACGGCAATAAGGGGAGTTTCTCACGATTTTTTCGCAGCACGATTCGCTCATAGTCTGCGCTTGATTCGATAGTGGGAGAAGAGAGGGAGGGAAAGGGCTTGCCAACGCTCCGTTTCTATTTGCGAGAGGTGGAGTCAAGCCTTCTGTCCGCCATCGATATGCACCACCGTCTGGGGATAGGGTATGTTGATTCCCTCGCGGCAGAACATGTCGTAGAGGGCTTGCTGTCCTTGGTAGAACACTGCCCAATAGTCGTCCGTCTTCACCCATACGCGCACTACGAGGTTGACGCTGCTATCTGCCAGTGCGTCGATGCCCACAAAGGGACGTCGCTCGTCGGGCGATTGGAGTATGCGTTGATCTGAAGAGAAGAGCTTCTGTATCTTGCTCCGCACGAGGTCGATGTCCTGCCCATAGTCTACACCGATGGTCCATTGCACGCGGCGTGTTTCCTCACGTGAGTGGTTGACCACGGTCGATGTGCTAAGCGAACCGTTGGGGATATAGACGGTCTTGTTGTCGTAGGTGGTCAGGATGGTATGGAATATCTGAATCTCTCGCACACGTCCGAGCGTGCCTTGTGCCTCAATGATATCGCCCACGCGATAGGGCTTAAAGAGGAGCACTACCAGGCCACCGGCAAAGTTTTGCAAATTGCCCGAGAGAGCCATACCTACCGCCACACCCGCCGAAGCCAGCAAGGCTGCAAACGACGTGGTATTGATGCCCAACGCACTGATGACGGAGATGATGAGCAAGAGCGTGAGTAGGATGCGCACCAGGCTGCGCAGGAAGCTCTGCACGCCTACGTCGACGTGGCGACGGTTGAGCATGGCGGCCACCAAGCGATTGATGATCTTGATGAGAAACGTTCCTACGAGGTAGATGATCAGCGCGATAAGGATATGCCGCCCAGCCGACAGGCTGAGTTCGAGCAGCTTGTCGAGCAAGCGATCTATGCGCGAAGCGCTGGCGTGCTCCACCACCTGATTGACTGCTGTAGGAAGTGATTCGAGAAATTGCATTCTACTATTATATATTTAAGTTTCGGATTCAGCCCGCGCTGTCAAATCAGATACTTTAATAATGAATTATAATAAAACCTACTTCCGTCTCAGCACGCCCTCATCGGAGATCTGAAGATGCCCTTGCGGGAAGTCGAGCTGCGTGAGCCGACGCACCTCCTGCGCTGCACGATGTTTACTGTCAAGGCGAGGGCCCTGGCCTCGAACTTGCAAGAAGGAATGGATGCGGCCTCCACTGAATCGGCCCGCGGAGTCGAGCTTCACTTCGAGCAGTGGAGCGTAGCCCGAAATGCCCGAGAGGCTAATGCCATAAGGTGTGCAGAAATTGCCTAGGCTGTAGGCTATAAGATGCTCTTTATAGAGCTCCATGGCGCGTGCCACGTGGGGGCCATGGCCAAACACTACGTCGGCACCCGCATCGATGCAGAAGTGAGCGAAGCTGCGCAATGATCCACGATCTTCTCCACAAAACATCTCGCGACCCTCGGGCAGACGGGCTGCCTTTGCGCCTTCGGCTCCACCGTGAAACCCTACGATGACGTAGTCGCACCTGTCTACAAGGAAAGTGATGATACGACGCACGGAAGCGATGTCTTGATGGCGCAGCGTATATTCGTTGTGGCCAAACGAACAGAAGCCATAGGTCTTACCATTCTGGCTCACAATAGCACATTCTGGGCCGATGCCCTTGATGCCGCTATGCTTGATGCCAAGATGGTCGAGGCAGCTCATCGTGGAACGTATGCCTTGCTCTCCGAAGTCGCGAGCATGATTATTGGCCATGCCCAGATAGTCGAAGCCAGCCTCTTTCAAGCGGGGGGCAAAACTGGTGGGGGTGCGAAAGGCGTAGCATACCTTGGAGAGTTTCTTGTGGGTATCGCCACCATCACAGAGCGTTCCCTCGAGATTGCCCGCTGCCATGTCGGCACGGCTCAAGATGGGGGTGGCATCTACAAACAATTGCCGTCCCTCATGAGGCGGCAATTGCACTGACGGATACGTTGTACCCATCATTATATCTCCTGTAAAGGCTACTGTGACACACTTTTCTTCATGCTGCGCCATAGCCACAAGGGCGGTGATGCCGCATACAATGCTGACAAGTAACTTTTTCACTATTCTGGGGATAAGTATGTGATTTCTGCGTGGAGCACGCGGCTTTTCAAGCCCTCAATGTGCTCTCGCTCCACTTGCAAGTGGAATTGATTAATTCTCCACGATGCGGCGTGCGCCGATGTAGCGACGACTATAATAAGGCTCGTTAGATTTCGACACCTTTACGCCTGAGAGAGATGCGTGTACAAATGAGAAATTATTGCTCGCTGGATCTACGTCCATCACGATACCCACATGGCCCACGGAGCGTGCATTGCCACGTCCGCCGAAGAATACGAGGTCGCCCTTCTTGAGGTCTGATACGCGACCGATCGGTGTGCCTTGAGTATACTGCGAACGTGAAGTACGCAGGATGCTCACATTCTGCTGGCGATATACGTAGCTGGTAAAACCAGAGCAATCGAACGCATAGGGTCCTGACATACCAGTGCGATAAGCGGCGCCCAGATACTGGAGAGCGGTCTGTACTACGTTTTCACCAAAGTTGGCATTGTAGGGCACGGCAGCTTCTTTCTCTACTGAAGCTGTAGTCTCTTGCATTGCACCGAGGGGTGCTACTTCTTTTACTATTTTCTCTGCTGTGGGACGCGTGGGGAGCGATTCGGGCATGATGTCCTGAGCCGAAGCTGTAAAGAACGAAGCCATGCCCAACGCTATGCACGCGGCATATTTCTTTATTTGCACAATAAGTTGGATTTAAAGGGTTCTAATCTCATGGGCTAAAAGCGTTTCGACCTACAACGTACAAGACTTGCGAAACTGGCACCTCGTGCCGGCTTTCAGCCGCTACAATGTCGACTTCCTCGTGAGAAGAGTATTTCCGATTCCCTTTCTCTCTGAAAATCAACATTCGCAAAGATAATAAATATCGCGCCGAAATCCAAATAAATTAAGAACTTTTCCGATTATCGGGCCATCAAGAACGTATATTTTGCACGCATTATTGTATTGTGTGCACCAAGCAGGAGGCTTTTAATCCCACAGTGAGTCGACTGCTTCTGTCCTCTGACGGTGCTCTTCGGTGTGAGATTCAGCGTGTTTCGGATGGGCGGGAGCATTGTTTTCGGTGCGCTCATGCGTGGCGTGTTCTGCCGAATGCTCGGGTGCGGAGTGGCGGGTGGTGGAATCCTTGGCTGCCTTAGTCTCCTGCTTTGGAGTCTCTTGAGGCATTCCGCGGAACTGCGGAAGCGGTGCATTCTCATCGCCCACGGTCACGGGCATGCCCTGGTAAGCATAATTTTTGTAGATGGTCACGATATTTTCGCTCAACACGCGGATGCAGCCCTCCGAGGCACGCTTACCGATGCTTCGTGGCGAATTGGTGCCATGAATGCCTATACCGCCCAATCGCCCTGTGGCCAAGCGCAAGAAGTGGGGACCGTAGCAGCCCTTCACCGACCGTCCGTCGCGCGTGCGGTGCACCCAGTCTGTACTATTAAATATACCGGAGATGTGGAAATTGCCCTCTGGCGTACGATAGTCGCCCTTAGCTTGCTTGTTGCCGCGACGTATGCCGCAAGCTATTCCGCAGGTGAAGAGCACACTGTCTGTCTTATCGAGCACATACAGGCGCATGTGCGATTTCGACACGTAGATGTGCATGCCGTCATACTTCTCCATGAGGGCACGTTGCCTTTCTTGTTTGGCGGAATCGGTAAGGGCTTCAATCTCGTCTTCTGTGGGATTGTCCTGCGTGCGAATGAGGCTATCTTCGCGTTGGATTTCTGCTTCTTCAGCTTCTTCCTCAGCGATCTGTTCTGATTGTTTGGAGCCACAGGCTTGAAGCAGCAACATGAGTAAGGGGATAAGGTAAATATACTTTAGGTGTTTCATTTTTCTTCTCTAACTGAAGTTTCGGATTTAGGATGAGCGGGCTGAATCCGAAACTTGAATTCTCTAATATTTTGCAACATAATGCAAGGCGAGCGCAATGAAGCTCGCTTCAATTGCCGAGCCGCGGCTTATCTTATGCAAAAGTACGAAGAATGTTTCAATACTCGCTCCTTTCCTATAATAAATGTAAACGGCCGAAGTCGAAAATCACCATTTTCAATGAGATTGGATAAAGTTGGATAAAAAATGTGGTTATTCTGCCAACATTCACGCCCCTCCGACGGTAGAAAAGACACGCTCTGTCTTCATTCCTATTTTCCTCGGGGAAACCCCGAACTGAGCCTTTATTGACTTCTCGCATCATCAGCCAAGTAATGCGGGAAAGCCCTTCGTGTTGTCGTACACCGGTCGGTGTACGCACGAGCATCGGTCGGTGTACGCACGAGCATCGGTCGGTGTACGCCGACATGCACGCACATCTCCAGAAAACTTACACAAGCTGTTAGACTAATAATGCCGCAAACTTAGAGCGGCATCATACCTGGACTGCATGAGAGTCTCGCACGATTCGTTTACCCTTTCTGTGTAGAAGATAAGCTGCGGCTCGGCATAACATTCTAGCAAGCTTGATGTTCTGCGCTCACCTTGCATTATCTTTTGCTGTAGAGAATCGATAAATAAGGTGGAACATGAAGAATCGACCCACACTGGCCGACGTGCCGTAGAAGCGAGTGTCGGTGCTCACGTAGTTCCACGTGGTTTCGCGCTGATTGAGCAGATCGCTCACTTCAGCCTTGACTACGAGCGACTTGCTGCGCAGAAACGGCTGCGATACACTGACATTCCACACCGTATGCCACGGACGAGCAATGGAGGCCTTGCCATTGCGCTGATAGCGGCTCTCCACGCTCGATTTAAGTTCCATGTTCCATGGAAGCGTGTACTGCAAGCGAGCTGCGAGAGTCTCCATGAGCGAAGTGGCACGCGCTGTCTTGGGATTGGCAGATTGCGTAGAGGAGAGATAGAGCGTGTTGCTCACATTTCCCACAAACTTGCCGAAGCGCGCATTGATCGCTTGCGAGAGGTAGACCATGTGGGAATGCTGTCCGTAGAGCACGGGGGAGCCCTGCGTGGCCACTGCGTAGGCGGGCTGCGATTGGAAGTTGTAGTAGTTGCTCAGACTGAGGCTGACGCGCTGCTTGCGGTCGAGCGGAGTAGAAAAGGTGAGGTCGGGCGAAAGGCTCCATCCGCCCTGTCCCAAGTTGGTGAGATCAGAGGTGGTCACACCCGTCTGCTTGTCGTACGATTGGCGGGAGATGACGTTGTTGGTCGTCTTGTTCAAGCGCAGATTTGTCATAAAGAGCTGTCCATGCTTGAAGTTTTTCTCGTAGCCTACCGACAGACTGTTGGTGTGCAGATTGTGCAAATCGGGGTTGCCACGCGAGATGTAGAGCGGATTGCTATTGTCGGGCAAGGTGATGGTCTGCAGGAGCGAAGTGGGCGTAACGGAGTAGCCATAGTTGAGCGTAAAAGTCCCCACGGAGTCGGTCTCATAGCGCAGGTTGGCTTGTAGATTGTAGTCGGTGGCACGGCGCTCGGGGTGGAGGGGCTGGTAGTCGCCCTTGAGATAGTCGATGCGGTCGTACACCCAAGCCAACTGGCTTTGTGCATTGAGCGTCAGCCCCTTCTTGTGGTAGACGAGCGAAGCATTCAGTTGCTGCCGACGGCTGAGCGTAAGGGAGTTGAGCGTCTGATCAGGGTCGCGTGCCGCCAGTTGCCACCCATCTGTCGTGGGCAAGAGGCCGAGCTGTGCAAGATAGGCATCATATTCGGCAAAGTCTCCTCCAAGACGCTCGAGGCGATAAGCGCGCGCATTGCTGTGATTGCGACTGATGGTCGATCCATACGTGAGCCGCAGCGTCTGAAACACGGGCAGAGGGATGTCGAGATCCAGGTAGTTCTGCAGATTGAGCACGTGCAGAGCCGTAGTAGTAAAGCGGTTATAGAGCGGATCGAGCTGCGCAGAGGTGTGCTGGTAAGAAGTGTAGCTCTGAAGGTTGTGCTCGTCTTGACTTTCCGAAGCATAATAGAGCGTGCTGCGCAGAGAGATGCGCCAATTGTTCTCGCTCAGCCGCTGCGTGAAGTAGAGATAATTGCTGACTACGTGCTGTCCCTTGTGCGACTGGCTCTCCTCTCGCAGCAACGTGCTCGCCTCACCCTCCTGCATGGGCCATCCCGCGGCGGCATACTTTAGGAGCGAATCGAGCGGCGAAGCATAGCCATCGGCCGAGGTGAAGGCACGATTCCACTGCCCCTCCTGCTTGTGGTCGCGGCTATCATAAGTGGTGTAATAGTAAGAGGGGCGCAAGTCGATGTGCGTCCATGCTGTGGGCTGCCACGAAAGGGCAAAATTCCCTCTGTAGATGCGTTCATCGTTCTTCGTCTGCAGACGACTGATGGTGGTTCGGGTCGACCCATCGTCAAGAAAGTTCTCGTTCGTGCTTACCATTTCGTCGCGATGGCCACGATAGTCCCATTCGGCAGAGCCGTCCAGTTTGAAATATCCACGCTTGTTCTCCTCTCGCCCATTCGTCCACATCCACGAGAGTCCTGGAAGCATATAACGCGTGTCGCCACTCGAGCCACCAGCACCACCGTTTTCTCCCCAATCGCCCGAATCGCTTACGCTCTGATACTGCGCTGTATTCGTGAAGCCCCCATAGGCGCTCACACGCGAGCGTTCCGTAAAGGTGTTGGCAAAACCACGATAGAGCCACCGGTGGTCGGTGCCTTGCCCCACATCGGCATTGCCCGTCCAAGTGCCTAAGTATTGCTTTTTCAGCACTACGTTGACCACGCGTTCGCGCGTACCATCATCGACGCCCGTGATTTTAGCTTCATCGGTCAAGTCGTCGTAGGCCTTCACATTCTTGATGATATAAGCGGGCAGCATATCCAGCGCCCGCTTTGTGTCGCCGCGTTGGAAGTCTGTACCGTTGACGAGCAGTCGGTTCACCACCTTTCCTTTATAATAGAGCCGTCCCTGCTTCATCTCCAGTCCAGGCATGCGGTCGATCATGTCCTTGAGCATATCGCCATGTGCGGCTCCAAGCGCATCCATATCGTAGATGACCGTATCGCCACGCGTCACGAGCACCATGCGTGTGGCAGTGACAGTAGCTTCGCCCAGTTCGCGCTGCCGAGCGGAGTCGGTCCTCAAAGAGTCTGTCCGCTCTGCGCTTCGTGCATGAGCCAACGAGGGGAAGATTGTGAAGAAGAGGACAAGGATTAGGCGATAATTCATAGAGGGGGAGAAATAGGAATTGGTAATAGTGGCGCGAATTTAGAAAAAAAATAGAGAGGCGGCAATACGTTGAGGAGAATATTCACGCTTTTATCATAAAAACGGCTGCGCCTCAGCCATTCAAACAAGCTTGATGGCGTTCGGCTTGCACGTTTTTTACCATAAAAGATAAGACTTCTCAGCCTTACACAGAAAATACGCGTTGGCGGAATTCTTGGTAAACGGGTAAACAAGAATTCCGCCAACGCGTATGTAGGAGGAAATGCACACACGTGCTGCAACTTATTTGCTTTGTTTTGGAAGATCGTCTTGAATACGGAAGCGTACTGGAAGTCGGAACCATACCGCTACAGGGCCGCCTTTCTGCCTAGCCGGTACGAATTTGTGAAGCTTGCGAATGACATCGGCAACCGCCATGTCGCAGTCGAGTGAAAGAGACTTTTCTATCTTCACGCTGCTTACCGTTCCGTCTACATCCACCTTGAATAGAGCGACCACTGTACCTTGTAGTTCCATATTCTGAGCACTTTCTGGATATACGAGATTATTAGATATGAACTGCAACAACGCTCTTTCACCACCAGGATACATGGCGGGAACCTCTACAATGGCATTATCAAGCACATCCTTATCCGCATTTTTAGACGATGCTTTACCTCCTGTCCGCGGGTTATCATCCTTTAAATCATCGAGGTAGATGCTACGGCCGAAGTAATTAGGATTGAAATAGTCCTCAGAGGAAAAGGCAAATTTATTCATTGTTACATTTCTGACATTGTAAAATTTCCATTCGCTCGTAGCCGACTCTATCAAGTCGAAAGATGTGGTGCCTTGTGGCAAAGCTGGGAAGGTGAGGTTGAAATATATAGGCGTATCTACGCCACGATAGTAGGTTTGACCTGGCGCGATAGCTATGCCATCTGCCTTCAGCAGCTTCAGAACCTTGCCACTTGGCTTGCACTTGATGTAAGTACCTTTATCTATCTGACACCAAGCATAGCCCTTCGAGTAAGACTCAAAAAACACCTGCGTCATTTCACGGGTAAAGATGATTTGATCGATCTTTGGCAATTCTGCCTTAACGTCCCACTGTGGGTATTCTACATATCCAGCAGACCCTGCTGGTACATTAAACGTTTGTGCATACGATGGCGCGCACGACAGAAGCAACGCGCAAGCTGCAATCATAAGTTTTATTCTCATAATCATTTGCATTTTGAGGATTATCCGATGAGTTCAAGTTGTCCTTCACAGTGCAAAGTTAAAACATGCAATGCGTCCTTTAGCCACATTCTGCAATATTGCAAGCAAATTTTTTTACCCCCCCTCGAGAACAAATCAATACGCGATCTACTAAGGGCTCGAACGCTTCACCAACGAGATGCATAGACACACGCACTTCGCAGAAGTCGCTTGCATCAAACGCTACACATTGAGAATTAGAGAATTCTCCACGCAAGCACAAACCATATGGAGCAACGCAGTGTCTATTCATTATCGTGACATTATAGATTAGATGTATTAACACTGCAGATATAACTACTTTTTCCGAACTATAAACACATTTGGGAGTTTAATAAGTTTAGGAGTTTAATAAGTTTAGTAAGTTTAATAAGTTTAGTGAGTTTAATAAGTTTAGTGAGTTTAATAAGTTTAGTGAGTTTAGGCCGCTTCATGCTAAAACTAAAAAGCCTCTCTCAGATGTGACTCTGAAAGAGGCTTGTAAAGAAATTGGCGGCGACCTACTCTCCCGCGGGTGTGCAGTACCATCGGCGCGGTTGGGCTTAACTTCTCTGTTCGGAATGGGAAGAGGTGATCCCCAACGCTATAACCACCAGAATATTTTTAGGACAACACAAAGAGCGAAGCTCTTTGAAGTATTAAGTATAAAGTATTAAGTATTACATTCTTGCTCTTATCAAGTAATAAGTAATACTTTCTGATGTACTTACTTTACTTTCTTCTTAACTTTTAAACTTCTAAACTTATTAAACTAATAAAGCAACCTTGCTTTATTTCTTGTACTTTTATTTTTTGTACTAACTTTTAGCAGCCACGTCCCTTGCAGCGGGGACGGAAGCAAGTTTCGGGCAATTAGTAAGGCTCGGCTTTGACATCGCTGTCTTTACACCTGCCTCCTATCAACGTCATCGTCTTTGACGACCCTCAATGGAAATCTAATCTTGTGGCCGGCTTCGCACTTAGATGCTTTCAGCGCTTATCCGATCCCGACATGGATACCCGGCGGTGCACCTGGCGGCACAACCGGTTGACCAGAGGTCAGTCCAACACGGTCCTCTCGTACTAGTGTCAGAGCCACGCAAATTTCCTACGCCCACGATAGATAGAGACCGAACTGTCTCACGACGTTCTGAACCCAGC
>CALEKA010000015.1 GCA_937898715.1 uncultured Prevotella sp. | reverse complement strand
AGACTACTTGTTTCGTTAAAAACGAGAACGATTGGACTCGACAAACTTACCTGTTCACCTGTTAACTTGTCAACCTGTTAACAAATTCCGCCAACGCGTAAGATATGTAACTGAAGTTTGGAATTTAGGATGATTCAGCCCGCCCATTCTAAATCGGAAACTTGAAATAGTGTATAAATCGAGTAGGGGATAGTTTGTGTACTAGATCAAAGCAGCAGGTTTTGTTTTGATTGACAAAATGTGAAGTATGGAACACGTGAAGCTTAAAAAGTATTGAGAAGTGCTTTTTATGAATGAATGTGCTAACAGATACGAATTTTATCCCCATATTTGCATGTGAAATAAATATCTGCGCGACTATTGAAGCAAATTGCACTCACGCGCACATTATCTTCACACATAGTGTAATCAGTAGTATGCAGAGCTCTATGCCTTTGTAAGAATATGGTTAATGAGCGATGCAATACTGGTTGGCAAGGATAAACAGGAAAAACGAACGATTATGAAACGAATACTCTTATTACTCTGCTTCATCGCGAGTACTTTTGCAGCGAAGGCTATTGATTATGCAGAGGCAAGGCAGCAAGCATGGTTTCTTACCGATAAGATGGCCTATGAACTCAATTTGACTCCTGAACAGTATGATCGTGCTTACGAAATAAACCTCGATTATCTCATGAGCTTGCGTACGCCAAGCGATTGCTCAGGCTACTATTGGCAATATCGCAATACCGACTTTCGATATATTCTCTTTGATTGGCAGTACAACTTATATTGTACGCTTGACTATTTCTTCCGTCCCGTACGATGGAGTCATGCTACGTGGTATTATCCTGTGTTTGATCGCTATCGTCATGGATATTATTACTTTGCTCGTCCGAGAATCTATGTGACCTATCAAGGTGGAATCTGGAGTCATAGAGGCAGAAATACTCCGAGCCCTTATATAGGCAGACGTCCAGAGCCAGGAACGGGTATGCGCAATCATTATCAGAACAATATAGGCGGGCCATCGTATGGACGTCCTCCTCAGCCGCGTCCGGGTGATCGTCCGGGAAGGCCAGAGGGTGATCGTCCGGGAAGGCCCAATGATAACCGCCCTGATCGTCCCAATGGCAATCGTCCAGGTGAAGGCAATCGTCCAGGAAATGCAGACCGTCCGAACAGACCCAATGATAATCGCCCTGGTAATGGCGGCAGTCGTCCTGGTGGCAATCGCAATGATGGTAATCGTCCGAATAATGGCCGTCCGAATAATGGCTATCGCGATGCCTATACCAACTATCGTCAGACGGGTAATAGCGGATCTACTTATAATAGTGGTAGCCGTCCTTCGGGTAATGCTGGCGGCAGAGGCAATACGACTGGTGTCGGAGGTCAGCGTCAGCAAAGAACTACGCAAGGTACTAATTCTTCCGCTCAAGGTAGTAGGGGAGGCAATCGTAGCTTTGGTGGCAGATAGGATCTGTAAGTGCAGCCGGGTAGTAGTAGATAGATGTTTACTGCTATCCGACTGTTTCTTTACTTGTCAACTTGTTTACCCGTTAACCAATAATTTCGTCAACGGGTTAAGTTTGGAATTTAATATAAGAGAAGCAATCAGCTCCACGGAACTATAGGAACAAACACAACAAGGGCTGCAAACGACATTGTCACGCTTGCAGCCCTCGCTTTTTTTACGAATTACAGTTATTCTGGATCTTCACAGATCTCTCCGCTGAAACCTATTTCGTCATAGAGAGATCCTCTTTTGTCGCGGTCTTCTGAAGCAGAAGAAGTAGGAGATGCAGCCAAGATGCTTGCAGGCTGCATTTGGTAGACCACCGCCTCTGGTTTTTGATAAATCTTCTTCTTCATATTATTTCACGTATTTCTTACCATTCATTATATATATGCCTTGAGTAGGAACTTTGTTCAGTTTGCGACCTTGGAGGTCGTAGAGGCCATCTGTGCTGCTTGAGATCTTTTCTGTGTTTACAAAGATTTCGCCAATGCTAGTGATGTTGCCGCTGACAATCTCGCGGATTGTGATAGACTTCTGTTGTGCGTTCAGCGATTCACCGCTGTTTGCATTGCGATTGGTGGCAGAAAGATACCAACGCTGTGGTTTCAGAGTTGTTTGTTCGCCTGCCATGTGCAGTGCTCCTCTGTTCATCACAAAATCCTTACTTTCATCAAATCCCGTCTTGCCTTCAAACGTTCCGGTAAACTCATAGTAACGACTGACGCTTGAACAGTTGATGCTCTTCTTTTCTGCAGGATAGAACGCTACGTTGGAGAAGGTGAAAGTCTCCGCCTTAGCCTCACTTGGCTCTTCCTTCATTCTGATAAGGCAAGGAGTGAGCGCCGGGATGCTTGTGTTCACTGTTGCTCTCTTCACCTCAAGCACCACATTGTACGTTCCGTCCGTTTGTTCATATTCATGGAAGTTGTTGATGAGTGCCAACTCATATCCTTCAGGAAGGTCATTACTATTAAATTCGAATGGCACATACATGGTTTGCCATTTATCGTTGCTGAATGTACGATTGTAGATGCAGGATGATGCTGTAAACTTAGCCTCGCTATCGTAGATCGTAGCATCGTCGATCGTCATGTTCTCGACAGTAAATGCTGATCCATCCTCATTGAGAGTTGCTTCAATTTTGCCAGTCTTATCTACTGCATACTTGTGCTCTGGGCAGTTCTCGTTGCGACAACCCACATGATAGATATGCTGGTCGGCATCCAACGTTGGAGTGGCCAAAACTTCTCTGTGTATCTGTTTCCCTTCATCAGCAATGTTGGCGTATGATGAAGACTTCCCATCGCAGTAAGAGTATGTTCCCTGATACACCGTATTTCCCTCAGCCTTTTTCAGAACAGGATTTTCGTCAACGCCCAATTTCTGATACCATAAAAGCGTGCCTTCTGATTTGCCTCCATTGAGTTGGAAGGTCACCTCACCACTTGCAAGTTGCTCTGTAGTGAATGGCTTTACAATGCCTTCAGAATAGGATAGAGTACCCTCACCAACAGGTTGGGTAATCGTAGCTTTGCTATTGTATGCCAAGATACCGGTAGCTTGGCAGTAATTAGGAATATATCCAACAAAGAGACCAATAAAGTTGTTGTCAATAGCTACTACATTACCTGCGGCAAGCACATTGCTTATAGTACATTGATATGCATAACCTATTATATTCCCTATACTCATTTGTCCCTTAACATAGCCATAGTTGGCGCTATTCTGAATAGTATTAAACATAGCATACCCTGCTATGCCACCAGCCATATCCTCTATGCATGATATCGATCCATAGTTTGCGCATGAGCTAATGGAAAAAGATTCAGTAGTATTGTCGTTTTCTATTGACCCGACAATACCTCCGACTCTACTTTCTCCTTTCACTGTGGCATGGTTCTCGCAATCGCTGATGTTATAACCTCCGTGCATATATCCTATGATACCTCCAGTAAACCGTGTTCCCTTTACAGAGCAGTTGTCTAATGTTTTGATTCCTTGGATAGTGCATTCAGCAAGTCCTGCCAATATTCCTGTATTATCATTACCAATGACCTTCGCATTGTCGAACGTAATATTCTTGATACTTCCGCTGAAAGCATAATTGAAGAAACCAGTATTACTAGAGTTTGAATTGATAAAGAGATTTTTGATGGTTTTCCCATTTCCATCGAATGTGCCCATATAATTGCCGGCAGTACTGCCGATAGGCTCCCAGCTTAACTCTGCTACATGATTATCATCATCTGCCGGATGGCACACGCTGCTCATGTCAATTACTTGTACATCATCAGCAATTTTTGCACAAGTACTGGTACAACCAGCGTTTACATAATCACGGAACCAAGCAAGATGCTCTGCAGTTTTCATTATGTAAGGTTCGTCCTCAGTTCCTTTGCCAACCAAGTCTTCTGGTTGTTTCTTCTGTTTCACAATGAGTTTTATTTCATCATTAATGGCTTTACCAGAAGATTCTCTTACACCAATATAATATATGGCGTCTTTCGTTACCTTGTAGGCAAATTTAAAGTCCAGGCCATTACCATCGTCTTTTAAGATCAAGGGGTTTCTATCTGTGGGATTCACATACAACGAGCCATAAGTGTCCTCATTGCTTTCAGCCATCACCTCTAATATTCCATCGTCTGTAGCTTTATATTTATAAAGACAATAACTGCTGACTTCATGATAATTATCACCAGCTGCCGCTTCTACCGTTATCGTATTTTCGCCTAATTCAACGAAAGGAATTTGTCGCTGGCAATTCTTGCACACATCGTTCTCATCATAGTTGTGTCCTGTTGCTGGAACTTTAATATTTGCCACGTTAGCAATCTCTGTCGCAGCATCTTTATCACTGAAAAGTTTGTTACATACACCACACTGCCAATATTCTCTACTACCAGCGTTTGTGCATGTAGCAGCAACTCCCTCATGATGATTGAGTTGGTGAGGTGCAAGAGTAAAGTCGCTTACGACCTCTACAATACGTTCACACAACGAGCATTTATGCGTTGTATAAGCAGGTTGGGTGCATGTTGCGGCAATGGTACTTATTGTTTCGCCAAGGGCCGATGAGCCATCAGAGTTTAGGTGAGAGCATGTCTGTAGTTTGAGCTCAAACTCGCCTATCTGTAAGGTATAGGACGAATGGTGTGCGCTGATCTCCCATTTAAAATATTGGTAGGATGCAGTGCTCGTGCAGGTAAAGTCGTACGACGTATAGTTTTTATCCTGAAGCGTTTGGTCATCCGTCACCTCATGAATGAGTGTCCATGATCCATCCTTTCCCTCATTGTTACCATAAAGTTTCCATGACTTAGGGTTGCGACCATTTTCTCTCTCGTTGTCATTACCTGTGGTGATCGTATAGCCTAAAGGCACTCCTGCCTTACTTGCTTTGAAGATGACATAGGCGGGATCTGACGTAGGAAAACGGCAACACCATTTAGAGAAGTTTCCTTCTGTCTTTTTACCATCAACGAGGTTGGCGTACGTTTCATTATCATAACCTAATGGGTTCCCATCTAAGGCTTCAAGCGTTACGGACGGGTCGTAATCAGTTTGTGCCCATGTCCCGATAGGAACGAGCGAAGCTATCACGAGCAATAGCATCGCGACAAGCCGAATTTGTTTGATTCTGTTCATCTGTTCAAGTGTTTATTTCGGTTTGAAAATCTTTCCTTGTTTGCAAGCAGTGTTGACGCGAAGTGCGTCAGCCACGGATTTATTGAATATTGTAGAATGGAACTCTCAATATCCTACAGTGTATTACAATCGGACGCTAATTATATTACACGTGTCGTTCACGCTACAAAGGTATGGTCTTAAACTGACGTTGCTTGTCTGATTGTTATCACTTGTTGTCCGATTCCCTATACATATGTGTCCGATTTCCTATGAATCGGACATATATTGAAGCAAAAAAGCTATAGGTTACGCGTTGGCGGAATTTGTAAACGGGTAAACAAGTTGACAAGTTAACAGGTAAGTTTGTCGACTCCAATCGTTCTCGTTTTTAACGAAACAAGTAGTCTAAGACATATTTACTTGTCAACTTGTTTACCAGTTAACCAAGAATTCCGCCAACGCGTTTTTAATATTCTTTGTTTATTCCGCTGATAGAAGTCACTTTTGTAAAGTAAAGTAAGAATAAAAGCTGTGTCGTGTGCCAAAGAAAAGAAAATCTTTGATATTCGTTTTGCAGTGCGGTCGGTTTACACTATCTTTGCAGTCAAAAACAGAAGGCGCATCATGAAACTAATATTAATGAGTACTCCATATTTCTTTGTGGAGGAGCATCAGATTCTGAATGCCCTTTTTGACGAGGGTCTGGAGGTATTGCATTTGCGTAAGCCCCATACAGAGCCTGTCTATTCTGAAAGATTGCTTACGCTCATACCTGAGATATATAGGAAACGGATTGTGGTGCACGACTATTTCTACCTAAAGGATGAATACAATCTGAAAGGAATTCATCTCAACCACCGTAATCCAGAATTGCCCCCGAAATATAAAGGACATATTTCTTGCTCATGTCATACGGCAGAAGAAGTAAAAGCCCACAAGAAAGCGTGCAACTACGTGTTTCTTTCTCCGATATTCAATAGCATTTCAAAAGAAGGATATAGTTCACACTTCGAATTATCAGAGTTGCGAGAGTTGGCGCGTCAAAAGGTGATAGATCGAAAGGTAATGGCCTTGGGCGGTGTGCAACTTGACAATATAAAGATGGTAAAAGACCTTGGTTTTGGAGGCGCAGTAATATTGGGCGATATATGGAATCGCTTTAGCATCCATTCCACTCAAGACTTTAAAGAACTCATACTGCATTTCCGAAAACTGCGTAAGGAGGCAGAGTGAGCAACGCAAAGATAAGCTGAAACATCAAGCGTTGAAGTGCTCATGGCTCCACACATATTATAATAGTAGACACCTTTAATAACATTTCATATACAACACAATGAATAACAATTCTTTTATGGTCTTTTCGGGCACAGCTTCCCGATATTTGGCTGAAAAGATTTGTGAGGAACTTAACTGCCCGTTAGGCGACCTCACGGTGACAAAGTTCGCTGACGGCGAATTCGAGGTATGTTACGAAGAGAGCATCCGTGGCCGCGATGTGTTCTTGGTACAGAGCACTTTCCCCAGCTCAGACAATCTTATGGAACTCCTCCTTATGATCGACGCTGCTAAGCGTGCTTCAGCTCGAAGCATTTGCGCAGTGGTTCCTTATTTTGGTTGGGCACGCCAGGATCGTAAGAGCAAGCCTCGTGTGAGCATTGGCGCTAAACTCGTTGCCGACTTGCTCAGCGTGGCAGGTATTGATCGCTTGATGACAATGGACTTGCATGCCGATCAGGAGCAGGGCTTCTTCAATGTTCCCGTAGATCACCTCTATGCTTCAACCGTGATGTTGCCCTACATCAAGAGCCTTAATCTTAAGAATCTTTGCATTGCTTCGCCCGATGTGGGTGGTTCTAAGCGTGCTGCTTCTTATGCAAAGTATCTCGATTGCCCCATGGTGCTCTGCAATAAGAGCCGTAAGAAAGCAAACGAAGTGGCTGATATGCAAATCATCGGCGATGTACAGGGCATGGACGTTGTACTCGTTGACGATATCGTAGATACAGCTGGTACGATCACTAAGGCCGCTGATCTGATTATGTCGCGTGGAGCTAATAGCGTGCGTGCTATTGCCAGCCACTGCATTATGTCAGGTCCTGCTGATGAACGCGTACAGGCTTCAGCCTTGAAGGAAATGGTATTTACAGACAGCATCCCTTATCGTGGTACATGCGAGAAGGTGAAGGAACTCACCGTAAGCGGTATGTTGGCAGAAACCATTCGTCGTGTGATGGAGAATGAAAGCATTTCTTCTCAATACCTTATCTAATAAGAACAATTCTTAGATTTTCATTTTATAGAGCCCCGTGATTCTTACATGAATGGTGTGGAATCACGGGGCTTGTTGTGCATATAAAAGACTGAGTGCTAAATGCTATTTTCATGCTAAATACTGCACAAATACAAAGAAGTAAGGCAAATATATTAGGAAAAGAAGTGCTTAAAACGCATTTTTGTATGCATGATATGGTTGTATGGCACGCGTTTTGTAGGAGAAAAGGATAAAAATATAAAACAAAAAACATACAATCATGCAAAAAGGTAATATTGGTATAACTACGGAAAACATCTTTCCGGTAATCAAGAAGTTCCTCTATAGTGATCACGAGATATTCTTGCGCGAAATAGTAAGCAACGCAGTCGATGCAACACAAAAGCTCAAGACACTCGCTATGAAGGGTGACTTTAAGGGTGAACTCGGCGACTTGACCGTGCGCGTAAGCGTGGATAAAGATGCCAAGACGCTGACCATAAGCGATCGTGGTATCGGTATGACAGCCGAGGAAATCGACAAATATATCAATCAAATTGCGTTCTCTGGTGCAAACGACTTCCTAGAGAAGTATAAAGACGATGCTTCGGCTATTATCGGCCACTTTGGTCTGGGATTCTATTCCTCATTCATGGTAGCTGATAGAGTAGACATCATCACTCGTAGCTATCAAGATGGCGCAAAAGGCGTAAAATGGACTTGCGATGGTTCGCCTGCCTTTGAGATTGATGATTGCGAAAAGGCCGATCGTGGTACGGATATCGTACTCCACATATCAGATGATTGTGTAGAATTCCTCGAAAAGAATAAGATACAGGAACTGCTCACCAAGTACTGTCGTTTCCTCCCTGTGCCTATTGCTTTTGGAAAGCAGACTGAATGGAAAGATGGCAAAGAGGTAGAAACGGAAAAGGACAACATTGTAAACGACACCACTCCGCTTTGGACTAAGACTCCCTCTACACTGAAAGATGAGGATTACAAGAAGTTCTATCGTGAACTCTACCCGATGGCAGATGAACCCTTGTTCTGGATTCACTTGAACGTGGACTATCCGTTCAACCTCACCGGTGTGCTATACTTCCCGCGCATTAAGAGCAATCTTGATGTTCATCGCAATAAGATACAACTCTATTGCAACCAAGTGTTTGTGACAGATCAGGTAGAAAACATTGTTCCCGACTTCCTCACATTGCTTCATGGTGTAATCGATTCTCCAGATATTCCCCTGAACGTGAGTCGTAGTTATCTGCAGAGCGACTCCAACGTGAAGAAGATATCTTCTTACATCACCAAGAAAGTGAGCGACCGCTTGCAGTCTATCTTCAAGACTGACAGAAAAGACTTTGAGCAGAAATGGGACGACTTGAAGCTCTTTATCCATTATGGCATGCTTTCTGAACCTGACTTCTACGACAAAGCAAAGACTTACGCGCTCTTTAAAGACGTAGATGGCAAATTTTTTACTTACGATGAGTATCGTGATTTGATCAAGGACGCTCAGACTGACAAAGATGGCAACCTAATCTACCTCTATGCCACGAATAAGGAAGAGCAGTATGCTTATATCGAAACGGCAAAGAGCAAGGGTTACAGCGTATTGCTGCTTGACGGACAGCTCGATACCGCTATGGTGAGCATGCTCGAACAGAAGTTTGAGAAGAGTCGCTTTAGTCGTGTAGATGGCGACGTGATAGACCGTATTATCCGCAAGGAAGACGAGAAGAAAGAGCAGCTTGCTGCTGAAGACGTGGCTGCGCTTGATGGAGCTTTCACAGCCATCCTTCCGCAGGTGGACAAGGCACAATTCCACGTAGAAGCTGTTGCCATGGGTGAACAAGCCGCACCGGTAGTGATCACGCAGAGCGAGTATATGCGTCGTATGAAGGATGCAAGTC
The DNA here is from genome assembly GCA_937898715.1 of uncultured Prevotella sp. Lineage (GTDB taxonomy): Bacteria > Bacteroidota > Bacteroidia > Bacteroidales > Bacteroidaceae > Alloprevotella. The sequence goes on along the minus strand of CALEKA010000015.1, from coordinate 15,539 downwards.
GCTATCAGCAGGGCATGTCTTTCTATGGTGAAATGCCTGATATGTACAATGTCGTGCTCAACTCCGATCACCGCTTGGTAAAGGGCATTCTCGATGATATGAAGGTTTCTGTCAAAGATCAGATCGCTCCTATCGAAAACGAACTGAAGGGCATGCGTGCTCGTCATGCAGCTCTTGAAAGTGAGCAGAAGGACAAGAAGCCTGAAGACTTGACCGATGCTGAGAAGGACGACATGAAGAAATGTAATGACGACATTGCTAACTTGGAGAATAAGCGCAAGGAAGTTTGGGCCAACTATGGTAAGGGCAACAAGATTGCTTCACAACTCGTCGACTTGGCTTTGCTTCAGAACGGTCTCCTCCGTGGTGAGGCACTCAATAAGTTTGTGAATCGTTCTGTAGAACTCATCAAATAAGGTATGAGCCTTTTCGCTTCAATCAGATTATAATTATAAACTCTCATGGGGCAGATTCTTATGCCGAGCTCTTACTAAAAGGATGTAAGCACGGCATAGGCAATCTGCCCTCTTTTTTTAGAATAAAAACGATGCATACTCTCTTGTTGTCATTGTGCTTGCCATTATTGGCATGCTCGTGTGGACATTCCGCGAGGCAGACTTCCCTCACGCAGACTCAAGTTCACGAACAGACCATTGCAGCGCACTCTGCGCAAGCTCCCAACCGCGATGTGGCTTTCCTCCGCGATTCGGTAATTTATACGAAAGCCGACTCATCTAAAGTGGTGTCACTCTTAAAAGAAACGCCGCAGGGTAGTGATGTGATATTTTATGCCCGACGCTTCATAGGCATTCCTTATGTGGCTTCTACGTTGGAAGTAGCAGATCCCGAGCGCTTGGTGGTCAACCTTCGCCAACTTGATTGCACCACACTTGTAGAAACTGTCCTTGCACTTACTATGACAAAACGGCAGTGTGCGACAGATTTCTCCACTTACTGCCGCAACTTGATGCTTCTGCGCTATCGCAACGGACAGATGAACGGCTATCTCTCACGGTTGCACTACTTCACTTGGTGGATGCATGATAATATAGACATGGGGCTCGTACGTGAAGTGAGCGATACGAAGCATTTTACATCCCCCATGATTGTGAACAACTATTACATGTCGGCTCACCCCGCGAGCTATAAATTCCTTAAAGCTCATCCCGAGTGGGCAGACAGCATTGCCCAGATGGAGAAAGAACATGCGGGGCGCGATGGCTACTATTTGACGGAGGCACAGACGAAGTTGGGACGAAGCGCCCTTTCAGTCATTCAGGATGGCGATATCGTAGCAATCGTTACGAAAAAGTTAGGCATTGATTATTCTCACTTAGGATTTGCTGTATGGGGAAAAGATGGCAAGCTGCATTTGCTCAATGCCTCTTCCATCCATCACAAAGTCGTGGAGGAGCCTAAAACGCTCTTTCAATATCTGAAGGAACATCCATCGTCCATAGGAATTCGGCTACTCCGCCTTTGCAATTAAATTTAGGTTCCCCAGTCTCTAAAACAACAGAAGAAGTGTCGGCAATAATCTCCGTTTTGCGAGATATTGCCGACACTTCCATTTTTAGCTTACAACCACAAGATAAAGGTTTTTAGTCAGACTATGCCGATATTGTCACAAGCGAACGGATTACGATTGGTCACCACAATCCATGGTTTTTGCAGAAGTGCATACAAAAATCCGCCGCACTTATCACCCATTGGTGCGTGCAGCGGACAGATCAACCAAAATAACATTCAATAGTTTAGTCTTGTCTAATAATGGTTGGTTGGTAAATGTAAGCTTTGAAATAATCGTTACGAACGAAAACGTAATGTGGATTATTCAGCTTTATATGCTTCTTCGTGAACTCCAGCAACGGCGCGGCCACTGGGGTCGTTCAGATTCTTGAATGATTCGTCCCATGCAAGGGCTTCAGCTGTAGAGCATGCTACGCTTGGTACACTCGGTACGCTGCGAGCAGCGCTTTCGCTAGGGAAGTATTCTTCAAATATGGAACGATAGTAGTATTCCTCCTTATTCATAGGTGTGTTGATAGGGAAGCGTTCTGCTGCATGAGCCATCTCTTCGTCGGACACTGCCTTTGAAGTGATTTCCTTCAACGTATCAATCCATGAATAGCCCACACCATCGGAGAATTGCTCCTTCTGTCGCCATGCCACGCTTTCGGGCAGCATATCGGCAAAGGCTTCACGTACAATCTTCTTTTCGATGGTCTTGCCCGGACACATCTTGGCTTGTGGATTCAAGCGCATTGCTACATCGAGAAATTCCTTGTCAAGGAAAGGCACACGTCCTTCTACGCCCCATGCTGATAGGCTCTTGTTTGCACGCAGGCAGTCGTAAAGGTAAAGTTTGGAGAGTTTGCGTACAGTCTCCTCATGGAAAGCCTTTGCGTTGGGCGCTTTGTGGAAATAGAGATAGCCGCCAAATACTTCGTCGGCTCCCTCGCCCGAAAGTACCATCTTGATACCCATCGACTTGATGACACGTGCCAACAGGTACATTGGAGTGGAGGCTCTCACGGTGGTGACGTCGTAGGTCTCGATGAAGTAGATCACGTCGCGTACGGCGTCCAATCCTTCCTGAATCGTATAATTTATCTCGTGGTGAACGGTTCCAATGAAATCGGCCACCTCTTTGGCTTTAGCTAAGTCGGGAGCGCCCTTCAGTCCTACAGCAAAGGAGTGAAGCTGAGGCCACCAAGCATCTTGGGTACTATTGCTTTCAATGCGTCGAGCCGCATATTTCTTAGCAATAGCCGAGATAACCGAACTGTCCAATCCGCCCGATAGCAATACACCATAAGGCACATCGCTCATCAGTTGGCGCTTAACGGCTGCTTCCAAGGCGTCGTGAACATCCTTCACGGAAGCCCCATTGTCTTTTACATTATCGTAGTTCTCCCAATCGCGCTTGTACCATTTCTTCATTTTCCCCTCAGAGCCTAAGTAATAATGTCCAGGGAGAAACGGTTCGTATTCATCGCAGAAGCCTTCAAGTGCTTTAAGCTCCGATGCGCAATATACTTTGCCGTCTTTGTCGTGACCGATGTAAAGAGGAATCACACCGATTGGGTCGCGAGCAATAAGAAAATCATCTTTCTCTTCATCGTAAAGAGCGAAAGCGAAGATGCCATTTAGGTCTTCAAGGAAGTTGATGCCTTTCTCACGATAGAGAGCAAGTACCACTTCGCAGTCAGAACCAGTCTGAAAGTCATACTTATCAGCATACTTCTTTCTGATGTCTTGATGATTATATATTTCACCATTGACGGCAAGTACTTGCTTGTGGTCTGGCGAGAATAAAGGCTGCTTGCCGCTCTGAGGATCTACGATGGAAAGGCGTTCGTGGCAAAGGATAGCACTCTTACCACAATAGATGCCACTCCAATCTGGTCCGCGATGGCGTATTTTCTTGCTCATTTCGAGCGCTTTCTTCCTTAACTCTGGCGTTTGCTGCTTAATGTTGAAAATAGATACAATGCCGCACATGGTAGTAAGTCTCTTTTAGTGTTGTGTTATTGACAAATAAGATTAAATGTCATTGTTTTGCTATCACGATGCAAAGATAATAAGTATTTTCGTAACAGTATGCCTTTTGATAGATTATTTTTATATCAACTTACTTTTTGTCAATTATTGATGCTGGATGATAGCATTATGTATAGAGTCAACCTTATGTAGCAAGTGTTATTCTTCGCTTTTATATTCAGCGTTTCTCAGTTCATCGGGTGAGAGTATCTTTTGCTGTTTAGAGAAGCGGTTTTTCTTGTGTGGATTATCACGACCATCACGTCCTCCGCCTGTAGCCCCGTTTCTTACGGAAAGCGCTTCGTCGGAGAGTGAGCCTGCTCCAGCACCTATATTGTGAACATTTCCGCCATAGGCGCGCCATCGTTCCATTATGCTTTGCACATATCCATAAGTTTCGCTACCAATCATGTAACCATATTTTACTACGGGGTCTCTGTAGTATTGTGCATTGCTCAGATTGCGCACAAACTGTCCTACGTATTCCCACTTGTTAGCGTCATAGCCGTGCTTTCTTGCAAGAGCTTGCGCATCGCGTATGTGCCCGATACCTCCGTTGTATGAAGCGAGTACAAATTTCACGCGTTCTTCGGCATCGGCTATGTTAGAGAATTGCGATTGTAAGTGTCGAATCACTTTGGAAGCTGTAGCAATATTGTCTGTTGGAGAGAATAATCTGTCTTTACTTAGTCCAAACTGTGCTGCTGTGGAGGGCATAAGTTGCATAAGTCCAGCGGCTCCTGCCCATGAAGTAGCGTTGGGATCAAAGCCAGACTCTTGGTAGCATTGAGCTGCAATCAATTTCCAATCCCATCCTGTGTATCGAGCTGCCATTTTGAAGAATTCATCATAGGTAGAGATGATTCCTTTTTCGCGAGAGATAAATGGTGCTCTCACTTTGCGATGCACGATGGTGCGATTCTTAATCCAAGTTCTTTCAGTTTGTTCCGCTTTGATTTCTACTCCATCGCCGTACCAATCGTTAAGAGCCTCTGCCAGATCGTCAGCGTTGTTTCTTACAGCCCAGGTAGTGTGCTTTTTCTCGTTGTGTGAACCTGCTGCTTGCAGTCCTTCTTTTTCGCAAAAATGGTCTGAGAGTTGGTAGGCAATGACGTCGATATCACCTTTCTTTAGCATTTGTGCCAATTCTGTGCTATCTTTTGCAAGTTCTACTCTTACGCCTACGCCCTGCGTGTCGGCAAAGTCTTCTGCCAAAGCATATTGCAGTCCGAGCCCTCGTCCTTGGTAGTCAAAATAAGTGTCTGGTCCACTAATCGTACCAATGATGAGTTCGCCTGATTCTGCAATGCGACTAAGGTTGTCTCCAGTGTCAGCCTTCTTTGCTTTTGCAAAGGCACCATTTATTTCGTGGTTTTGTGTCGGCTTGTTCTGACATGACCATAAGAGGGGAAGTGCGGCAGTCAAAAGTAGAATAATCTTTCGCATGACTTTATGCTATTAAATGTTCTAAGTAGGTCCTTTTAAATATAGTACCTACTTAGAACAAGTGAGTAGAAGCATTAGATTACATTTCAGCTTCCTTTAATCGCTCTGCGTTTTCTGCAATAATCAAGTGGTCTATGCAATCTTGAATGTCGCCGTCCATGAATGCTTGCAGATTATAAATGGTGTAATTGATGCGGTGATCGGTAATACGGCCTTGTGGGTAATTGTATGTACGAATCTTGGCAGAACGGTCGCCTGTCGAAACGAGCGTCTTTCTACGGTTGGCAATATCGTCTACGTACTTCTGATGTTCTTTGTCGTAGATGAAAGTGCGCAGGCGTGCCAAGGCTCGTTCCTTGTTTTTAGGTTGGTCACGTGTTTCCGTACATTCGATGAGAATCTCTTCCACTTCGCCCGTATTGGGGTTCTTCCAATTATAGCGAAGGCGTACACCAGATTCTACCTTGTTGACGTTCTGGCCACCGGCACCGCTCGAACGGAAAGTATCCCATTTAATTTCTCCTTCGTTGATCACTACATCGAACGCTTCTGCTTCGGGCAAGACTGCTACTGTGGCTGCAGAAGTGTGTACTCTTCCTTGTGTTTCTGTAGCGGGAACGCGTTGTACGCGGTGTACGCCGCTCTCATACTTCAGTGTGCCATACACGTCGGTACCAGTAATAGAGCAGACTATTTCTTTGAAGCCACCTGCAGCACCTTCGCTCGCGCTTGATACTTCCAATTTCCATCCTTTGCGCTCGCAGTATTTCGAATACATGCGGAACAAGTCTCCAGCAAAGAGGGCAGCTTCATCACCGCCCGTACCACCACGAATTTCAAGAATTGCATTCTTGGAATCTTCTGGATCTTTGGGTACAAGCATCAATTTAATGCTTTCTTCAAGTTCAGGAATGCGCTTCTCGCATGTTGCCACTTCTTCGCGAGCCATTTCCTTCATTTCGGGATCTGTCTCGTTGAGCAGAAGATCTTTGCTTTCCTCTAAGTTGGACAGCAGGTTGGCATACTCCTTACGTGCAGCCATGAGGTCTTCCAATTCTTTGTATTCCTTAGTAAGTCGTACGTAGCGTTGCTGATCAGCAATCACCGATGGGTCGGTGATAAGTGTACTTACTTCCTCGAATCGTGCAACGAGTCCGTTTAGTTTTTCTAAGAGTGTATTCATGAGTGATGTTTCAGTTTGTTGTAAAGCCTAATGATCCATTTTGTAACGCTTTGCTTACGTATCTCTTTCCAGCAGATATCTATCCATCCGATGATAGCTAGCGACATCGTAATCATGCGGAGGTAGGGCATATCTTCTCGCGTAGTCAGCAGTTCATAGTCGAATCTGCATAGTTCTACCAAGCAGATTAGGCAGATGATGCTTATAATAATGTGTAGTAGCTTTATCATGATAAGGAGTTATCTAGTTTCTATTGGTTGGTGTCGTTAGACGATCGTTATAGCGATTACGCTTGGAACTCAAGACATAAAAAAAGCAAAGTGCAAAAGATGGAAAAGACATCGCGGCTTCTTCAGGCAGTAGAGCCGTTCTCCTTTCCATCTTTTGTACTTTGCAGAGAGTGTTAGTAGTTGAATTCACCAAACTCGCTCTTGATGGTGAGCGATCGTTTGCCTTCTTCTATATGGCCTACGATTTGAGCGTCGATATTGAAGCTCTTGCTGATGGCAATTACCTGTTCGGCTACTTCTGGACGTACGTATACTTCCAATCTGTGGCCCATATTGAACACTTTATACATTTCTGCCCAATCTGTGCCGCTTTGCTCTGCGATGGCTTTGAAGAGGGGAGGTACGGGGAACATGTTGTCCTTGATTACGCGGCAGTTTTCGCCTACGAAGTGAAGCACTTTCGTTTGTGCACCACCGGTGCAGTGTACCATACCATGGATTTCAGGACGGAGCTCGTCGAGCAATTTCTTCACCACGGGGGCATAAGTGCGGGTGGGAGAGAGTACCAATTTACCTGCATTGATGGGAGAGCCCTCTACTTTATCTGTCAGTTTGTATCCACCGCTATATACCAATTCTTCGGGTACTGCGTGGTCGTAGCTTTCGGGATATTTCTCTGCCAAGTATTTGGCAAACACGTCGTGACGTGCAGAGGTCAGACCGTTTGATCCCATACCACCGTTGTACTCCTTCTCATAGGTGGCTTGACCACAAGAAGAAAGACCTACGATGACATCACCTGGGCGGATATTGGCATTATTGATCACGTCGCTGCGCTTCATGCGGCAAGTCACGGTAGAGTCTACGATGATGGTGCGTACCAAGTCGCCTACATCGGCAGTCTCGCCGCCGGTGGCATAGATGCCTACTCCCATGTCGCGCATCTGCTGCAGAAGTTCATCAGTACCGTTGATGATAGCAGAGATTACTTCTCCAGGAATCAACATCTTGTTTCGGCCGATAGTAGAGCTAACCAATATATTATCTACGGCGCCCACGCAAAGCAAATCGTCCGTGTTCATAATTAAGGCATCCTGAGCAATACCTTTCCATACGGAGAGGTCGCCCGTCTCTTTCCAATACATGTAAGCGAGGCTCGACTTTGTGCCAGCTCCGTCGGCATGCATGATGTTGCAATATTCGGGGTCACCTCCTAATATGTCGGGGATGATTTTGCAGAAAGCCTGCGGAAAGATACCTTTGTCAATGTTCTTGATGGCGTTGTGCACGTCTTCTTTCATGGCGGATACACCGCGCATCATGTAACGTTGTTTGCTGTCCATGGGGATATGGTGGTTTTGTGTATATCTTTAAGGGTTGTACTTGATGGCACGATTGCCCATCATTCCAACACCGTTTAAAATTCTACGTTGGGCGCTTTCTCTGCACCGGCTTCAGCTTCAAAGGGCGTCTTCTTATCGAAGCCAAACATGCCTGCTACGATGTTCTTGGGGAAACGTCGTACGGCAATATTGTACTCTTTCACTTGTTCGTTGTAGAGCTGTCTGCATTCATTGATGCGATTCTCTGTGCCTTCTAACTGTGCTTGGAGTTCAGAGAAATTTTCGCTTGCCTTGAGCTCTGGATAGTTCTCTTTGATGGCGAGCAATTTTCCAAGTGCTTGTGAGAGTTCTCCTTGAGCAGCTTGGTACTGCTTTAGTTTTTCGGGCGTCAGATTATCGGCATCAACTGTGATCTGCGTAGCCTTAGCACGTGCTGCTACAATGTCTTGGAAAGTCTGACTCTCGTGCTTGGCATATCCCTTTACGGTGTTTACCAAGTTGGGAATCAAATCGGCGCGACGTTGGTACTGAGTCTGTACGTTGCTCCATGCCGTAGCTACCGACTCGTCTTTCGCAACGAGTCCGTTATAAGTAGTAAGTGTGCCGACAGCGAGTATCAAGATGATTACGCCGACTATCAGCAGAACGATGGAACTTTTCTTCATAATGGATTTCTTTATTATATAAGGTGTTATTGAATAGGTGCAAATGGGCTGTTTGTATTTAGGGCTATGTATGGTCTTGACTATTCAAGGTAGCTCTTGGAGTTTTAGAATCTGCCACCGCTTCCGCCGCCACCGAATGTTCCTCCGCCAAACGATCCTCCGATACTTCCGCCAGAGAATCCGCCAGAACTATGCCCACCTCCTAAGGGGATGATTGGTGGAACTGCACTGCTGCCATTCTGGCTGTCATCGTCTTCGTAGATTGTCTTCTCATATCCGCATTTAGGGCAACGCAGTAGAACGCGGTATTTCCAACCATTCACGCCATTACCCATGCGTACTCGCTTCTTGCTTATTTCTCGCATTCGTTTTTTGCATTGTGGGCACTTGTAGCGTTTCTGGCTTTGATAAATGGCAAAACTTACAATTGCTATGAAGAATAGGGCGATGATGAATCCTGTAATGGCTGCAGCGGTGTCGTCCTCTTCCTCTTCGGATTCAGCGGTCAATGAATCATCTCCGCGAGCGTAAGAGTCTAATCCTTGAACCGTTCCCATGATAGCTTCGTCCCATTTTTGCTCTCGAAGGGCTGGCATCGTAATGCGGTTTTGTACTCTTCGGCAAATAGCGTCGGGGAGCGTACCTTCGAGCCCATTCCCTGTTAGGATTTGAAAGCTTCTGTCTTCTGTAGCTAATACAACGATGAGTCCTGTGCGCTGCTTGCCAGAACCTACGCCATACTTTTTGCCGATAGCCATGCCAAACTGATAGGGATCATCTCCTTCTATCTGCTTAACTACGACCACAACCGTCTGGATGCCTTTATCCCGTTGCAATCGCATAAGCATGTGGTCTGTAGAGTCTACTGCTGCTTGTGAGAGTACGCCATCAGGGTTGCACACATAGCGTCGTGCGTCTTGTAGATGCACCATCGGCACATCTTCGGGCGTCCATTTCTTGGCAAAGGCAAGAATTGTGGTGCAAGCGACAAGTAGTAAGAGCAGTAGCCTACGCATATGCGTTATGATAAACTATTTCTTTATGATTACTATTTTATAAGATAAGCGGCATCTCAGCATAAAGCTCAAGTATGCTTGGCTTTCCGCGTTTGATTTGCATTATCAATTGCAAAAGTACTTAAAAGCAGCGAGATGGACTAACAGACAAGGAGAAATCGTTAGTTTACAATAAGATTTTGTTATAAAAAACAGCCTAAAACTTGTAAGGGTGCACTAAAAGTAGGAACTTTGCAGATTGGAAATAATATTATCAATCAAACATTCAAGATCTAATGATTCATTATTACTCAAAGCGCCTCGGGCTTCTTTGTAGTTTGTTTTGCATGCTCCTTTGCTTGCAAGCACAGATTCCCTCGGGATACTACAGCGGAGCAAAAGGTAAGACTGGAGCCGAACTGAAGACGGCTTTGTTCAAGAAAATAGCCAATCATACCGCCTTAAGCTATGATGCTCTGTGGACGGCATTTAAGACCACCGACGTGCGTGCTGATGGTAAAATATGGGATATGTACTCCAGCTCGACCAATTTTGATCCAGAAAAAGGGCACAAAGGCGGTTATACCAAAGAAGGAGACGTGTTCAATCGTGAGCATTCTTTCCCCAAAAGTTGGTTTAGTGAAGCGAAGCCTATGTACACGGACCTCTTTCATCTTTACCCCACGGATGGCTTCGTAAACAATCGTCGCGGTAACTATCCGTTTGGTGAAACAGATGGCAGTACTTATACTTCTAATGGAGGTTTCAGTAAGTTAGGACCGAGCCGTACATCGGGCTATAGTGGTACTGTGTTCGAGCCCAATGACGAGTATAAGGGCGATTTCGCACGTACTTATTTCTATATGGCTACGGCTTATGAAGATAAGATAGCTGGTTGGAGCTCGCCTATGCTCTCAAAGAATTCTTATCCAGCGTATGCCAATTGGGCCTTGACCATGTTGCTTCGTTGGGCACATGAGGACCCCGTAAGTCAGAAGGAAATTGATCGCAATAATGCAGTATATGCCATTCAGCACAACCGCAATCCCTATATCGACTATCCAGGTTTGGAACAATACGTATGGGGCGATAGTATAGGTCGTTATTTCGATCCTGATAATTATGGTCATGGTGGGGGCGTAACTCCTCCTACTCCTCAGACGGTTGCAACTCCTACATTCAGCCCCGCAGCAGGTGTTGTAGAGAAAGGAACAAATGTTACCATCTCTTGTGCCACGGAGGGTGCTACAATCTATTATATACTCAATGGTGGCGACTTGCAGACGGCTTATGGATCAGCCACGATAGAGATTAATGAAGCTACAACAATCGAAGCCTATGCTATGCTGGGCGAAGAGAAGAGCGAAAGCGTCACTGCAAAGTATTCCATAGCAGAGGATGTGCCTGAGGATAGCCACGTATATATGCTCGTTACGGATGCTTCATCCCTGACGGTTGGTAAGCAAGTGCTTATCGTCTGTTCGTCTGAGAATGTAGCTTTGGGCGCTCCCAATTCAGCGTCGTCAATCAGAGGAATCGCTTCAGTCTCTATATCCGATGCTCACGTTATTACGACAGAGGTAGGTTCAAGTAAATTGCCTTATGAATTGAGATTGGGCGGTCACTCTGATGCTTGGACATTCTACGATGCGGTAGGAAATACCTATCTGTCTCTGACATCTGATAAGAATGCGCTCAATGCTTCTTCAGATGCTTCAAATATCGAAGCACAATGGTCGATAGATATCAGCACCACGGGTAATGCTAACATTACGAATAATAAGTTTACGAAGCGCAGTATACGTTATAATAAGCAGAGTCCTCGATTCTCTACTTACACCAATGGTCAACTTTCTGTGGATTTGTACGTAAAGACTTCTACTACAGGTTTGTCTTCTGTCGGAGTTCCATCGGATGCAGCGATTAAGGTGTACGACGTGCAAGGTCATTGCATTCGTACAGCTTCGTCAGTCAATGCGGCTCTTCAGCATTTGAAGGCGGGTATTTACGTGGTCAACGGACAAAAGATTTTGGTAAGGTAAGACAGCATAAGGCTAAATAAAAGAGCCCTTCGTGTAAATACTTAGCGTAGTATGTTGCACGAAGGGCTCTTTTTGTGATGTAAGTGACTGAAGTTTCAGATTCAGCCCGCCCATTCTAAATCCGAAATTAAGATGAGCGTTTCCAATCTCATGCCCACGGGATAAAGAAACGACTTTCTTTAGAGAAAACTTGAATAAGTGATTACTGGTCTGGCTATTTGTTTGCTCTGTGGGCGACGCGTCTCGCGTCGGCATTGCCACGAACTCAGAGTGTACTCGCTTGTGATGATGCCGACGCGGGACGCGTCGCCCACAGAACTGTGTGATATTTGTTGATCACGTTAGGATGTATGTACGCGCGGCGAAACGTTGTATCATTGTCTAATCTTATTCGACTTCTGCGGAGCGTCGTAGTAGCCGCAATGGTAGCCGTACTTATTGTTGTGGTTGGTGAGCTGTGCGCCATTGACAATCAATGCCATGTGCTTGTATGCACCATTCTTATAGATCTCATCGATGTCGTGGAGTGTCTTTCTGTTGGTAAGTCCTACGCGTACAATCATGAGTGTCATGTCTACATATTTCCTGATAATATTCGTATCTGCCACGATATCAATAGGCGGACAGTCAAGAATTACATAGTCAAACTTCTCGCGTGCTCGATCTATGAGTTCTTTCATTCTGTCGCTCAGCAAGAGTTCTGTGGGGTTAGGCGGAATTACGCCCACGGGAAGCAGGTCGGAGTTTTTTCCGAAAGCATCGCGTATGGTGAGCGAAATCAAGTCGTCATTTATGCCACTGAGATAGGCGGACAGACCTTGTCGGCCACCTTTCCCGACATGGCTTGTAGAAGCATGGCGCATGTCCATATCGATAGTAAGCACTTTCTTGTTGTTGAGCGAGAGCGTCTTAGCTAAGTTGATAGAGGTAAAGCTTTTGCCCGAGTTGACATTGAAACTCGTCAGCATAATCACCTTTGAATCTGGGCCTATGCTATGGAGATAATAATCGAGTTTTGAGCGGAGTATGCGGAATGCTTCGTTGATTGCATCGCGATTGTTATCTTTTACATAGATGCGGCGTTCTACATTCTTCTCCTGTTTGCTCCACCAGTTCTTTCTTGAGGTGATAGCAGGAATCTCAGCGAGGAGAGGTGTCTTCATATTCTCCACATCGCTTCGTCCGCGAACGGTATTGTTGAGCGTCTCTTTCAAGAATAATATGCCAGCCGGCACAGCCACGCCGATTGCCAAGGCAATGAGTATCATCATGCTTTTGCGTGGAGAAGAAGGAAAGTTGCTTCCCATAGGCGGTTGGATAATGCGGGTGTTCCATGCCGTATAGGTCTTAGAGAGTTCGTTTTCTTCGCGCTTCTGCAGCAGATAGATGTAGAGAGCTTCCTTTACCTTCTGTTGGCGACCTACGGAGAGAAGCTTCTTTACTTGTTGCGGAGCTGTAGCGAGCTTCTGGTTAGTCTGTTCTTCGGTGCTCTCCCAGCTATTGATTTGTGAGCGAATCTGTGCAATCAAGTTGTCCAGAGAGTGCATGATTGCCTGCTTTTGCAGTGCAATGTCAGTGTTGAATTTCTGTACGAGTGGTGAACTTTCGCTACTATTGTCGAGCACATCGTTGCGTGCACTAACCGTCTTGTTGTAGTTGGTTATCATGTTTTCAATACCTGTGCTTCCAATGCCCGTATTCGTAGGCAGGTATTGACCATTCTTGTTGCGGTCGTGTAGATATTCGCGGATGTATGTGGCTACGCTGAGTTGATTCTTAAGTGTAAGTATTTGATCGTTGTTCTTTGAACTTTGGTTGAGATACATTGATGAAGCTGCGTCCATATCGGGCAGCATGGCTTCGCTCTTGTAGTCGGAAATCTTTTGGTCAACGTCGCCCAGTTCTTTCGACAAGGTGCTGAGGCGCTCGGTGATAAACTCGAATGTGCTTTCTGCCACTCTGTTGCGGTCTTTAAGCCATTGTTCGTTGTATACGTCGATGAGCTTGAATATCAAGTCGTCTGCGCGCTGTTTGCTTTCGTCTACGAGGCTGATATTCAGAATCGTGCTCTCCTTGTCGGTTAAGCTTACGCTCAGCCGACTTGCATACATATTGCCGATGGCTTCAATAGGGTATTTTGTGACGTTGATCTCTTCGTCTGTAAATGTCTTTCCCCAATATTTTGTAGGCTGAATCACGACCACACCTACGGGGGTGTGAGCCAATGTGCTCATCTTAACGGTGATGTGTTGCTCGTCTACTCCCTTTGCTGTTTCAAAGTCCCAAAGTTCTGCGGTTTGGTTTTGGTTAAGACGCATTTTGAAGTTGCAAGCATAGCTGTCGGGAGCTTGCGGCATGAGCAGTGTGATGGGTGATTGCTCGTAGAGAGGCACATCGTGAAGCCCATCGCTCACGTTCATCTGTACGTCAAGGTGCAGACGTTTTACAGCCTCTTGCATCATGATAGGAGCTGAAATGGTAAGCATTTCATTGTTGATGTTTGACGATGAAGTGCTGATTCCCATGTTTTGAAAGTCCTGTGCTAATGATGCAATAGCGTTGTTCCCTCCTTTTTGATCATCGCTCTTTATCAGCAGCAGCATGCTGCGCGTGTAGGTGGGAGTGGTCCTTAAGATACAATAGGTACAGATGCAAAGAGCAGCAACAACAGCAATGACAAAGTATTGCCAATGGTGCAGCATATCCATGCAGAATTCCGTAAAGTTAAAGGATTCTTCCTCTTGAGCGTTGGCTTCTTGGAGGACAGACTGTTCTTCGTATGTCATGCAGTAAATATAATATAGGGTATGTCAGAAATAGATTTTGTATGTGCAAATATACCATATATATTTCTATTTAATTAAAAAATGGTCAATTAAATAGAATAATATTTTAGTTGGTCTTATCGCAAAAACTTATTTTGAATAGCGTAACTCCCAGAATGCGACAGCTGAAGCGGCTGCCACATTGAGAGAATCTACTTTGTGCGACATGGGTATTCTTACTGTATAATCGGCTTTGGTGATGGTTTCGTGAGGAAGTCCGTCTCCCTCTGTGCCCATGACAATGGCCAGTCGAGGTTCAGATTGTAGGGTGGGGGAATCAAGCGGAATAGAACGGTCGGTCAGTGCCATTGCTACAGTGCGGAATCCATAATCGTTGAGTTGCTGAATATCACCATCTATCCAAGTCCAAGGAATGAGGAAGACAGTACCCATTGAAACTCTAATGGCACGACGGTTGAGAGGATCGCAAGAGTTGCGGGTGAGCAGTACGGCATCGATGCCTAATGCTGCTGCCGAACGGAAAATGGCTCCAATGTTTGTAGTGTCTACCACACCATCGATCACAACCACTCGGTGAGCATCTTTTAGCGTGTCGGATAGTTTAGGAAGTAGAGGACGCTTCATTGCGCAGAGCACGCCGCGCGTTAGTTTATAGCCCGTCAGTGATGTAAGCAGTTCGCGACTACCTGTGTAGATGGGAATGTCTTCGCCTATTAGGTTTACAATGTCTGCTGCATCGCCCGTAAGGTGCTTTGCTTCAGTAAGTAGGGCTGTAGGTTGGTAGCCCGCACTAAGTGCTACGCGGATCACCTTGGGACTTTCGGCAATGAATATGCCTTTTTCGGGTTCTAACTTGTTGCGCAGTTGTGCTTCAGTGAGTGTGCTGAATACTTCTATTCCAGGGTGGCTTAAATCGCTTATTTCGATAATGGGCATAGAAATTTTCTGTTTAGAGTGTTTGGATTGTGGGTCTGTCGGGGTTGAAACGTTCTTAAGGCTCCGTTTGATGGCATAAAAAAAGATTGAAGTCTTTCGGACTTCAATCTTTTGTACACTCTCAGGGGTTCGAACCCTGGACCCACTGATTAAGAGTCAGTTGCTCTACCAACTGAGCTAAGAGTGCGTGCGATTATGGAAAGTAAGTACACTCTCAGGGGTTCGAACCCTGGACCCACTGATTAAGAGTCAGTTGCTCTACCAACTGAGCTAAGAGTGCATTGCAAAACCTTTATACCGAAGTTGAACTTCCGTAGTACACTCTCAGGGGTTCGAACCCTGGACCCACTGATTAAGAGTCAGTTGCTCT
>CALEKA010000014.1 GCA_937898715.1 uncultured Prevotella sp. | reverse complement strand
GATAACGATGGGAGGTTAGACTTGCAAAATCTATATTCTTATTCCCATAAAACGTGCCATGAAATTTCCCACAATGGGCTATGAATTGAGCTGTTGCCGTTGTTACACAGCCTATACGGTTGCGACCACCATATTTTTTTGATCATCGCAACCCGCATTCGTACACACTGGGGCATAATTATTATAAGGTACTCCTTGTCCCCAATATGTATTGAGTAAAGGACCGACCTGACTTACCAACGTACTACTTTCTGTAGCACGTGTGAGTTTCGTGTCTTGAATATTGTCTTTTGCGAACTGCGGCACGAAACTCAAATACGTTTTCAAAGCCTGAATTTGTGCAGTATCTCCAACTTCTCCATCTGGAGTATAGAAGTAGATTCGATGCAAACGCTTATCATCGCTCATGACGGAATAGCCCTTTTGCTTGCTCACATGGAATGTCACATAGGCCAAGTCAAATAAGCTATCAGCATTCACTTGTTCCGTTGCTGCACGCGTACTCTTGGGGACTTGAATAGCAGAATCGCCTACAATCTCATAGGTTTGCCGATCAATGCTATCAATCACAGGGGTCAATGCTGTGCCTCAACTAGAAGGAGAGGAAACGCTCTGATAAAAACTTTCAAGCATTTGCTAAATATCCGATTTTGTAGCTGTCAATTGGCAACCATCATCATTCGAACAACTCTCAAATGCCGTAAGTGATAGGCTCAACGAGCTTAAGATGATTGTGAATGTTTTTAAGTTCATCTGTGTTACATTTTTTTATTACGCCACAAAAGTAGCGTGTTTCTTTAGTTTGTACAAGCAAATACGTTTAATCATTACTAAACTTTACGGTCTGGTATTAAAGCGGACTTAGACGATGGAGCACTATAGTCAACGAGCCATCTGTAGTAGTAAGCTCAAACTAGACTCTATATCATAACTAGGGACTCTATACCCCTCTACATAAAGCAAACTCGCAACAAAAGCGTCATTCACCTAAGTTGCGAGTTTGCTCATGCAGGAGCATTTTTTGAACACTTCTTACGTAGAGTTCTCACTCTAGTAATCTTTTAATGCGCTATCAACATATCCGAAGTGGAACGATATAGATGATATACGATCATTCCACGTACCTGCTCCATGTATCAATGGCAAGGATTGTAAGCGGTGGTAACTTACCTGCGGATTTTGCGCACTGGCGATTATACTAATACGATGTTTAGTACGATCATTGTCTCCAAAGTTATAGTTACTGTCCTCCCAGATCGTCAGAACGCTGCAAAGCGATGGGTCTGTGCCTTGATAAGCAACAGCGAGCGATGACACTTTGTCATTAAGTCCTATATTCTTCAAGAAAGTGTTATCATACGAAGCTGTCAGATCCGTTAGGTTTTGGTAGAAGTGAGTATCTCTAAACTTTGTATCGTCGAACAGAGCAAAGTAGCCTAAAGCATTGGCATCGCAGAAACGAAAGCCATCTGTATACGACAATCTACTAGCAGTTTTCTCTGCCCCTCTGCGCACTAATGGAGATTTATGTGCTCGCTGTATAATCTTACGCAGTGTATTGTCATATTGCAGATCTTGAGCATCGTAATAATCCACCACATCACTCTCCGTTACAATAGCATGAATGTCTTTTGCATTCGAGAGGCTATCCATTAGCTGAGCGAATGAATTATCTTGATAGACTAAGTTTCCATTGCTGTCAAGAGTAGCTTGGCTCGTGTGTAATTTTCCCTTAAAACGGATGTTTACTGCGAATGATTCATCATTGTCTCGCTTGTAGTCTTGAATTATCTCGATTTTACCTTCATAAGACAATATGTTAGATTTCTTATTGTTTTCTAGTCTACCGACAGAAAGCATACAACCACGAATACTATCACTCGTATTCTCCTTCATTTCAACTCTTAATTTATACTTTCCATCCTTCCATGTTTTATACACTTTCAGCCAATTCTGAAAGTACAAAGTATCGCCCTTTATACAAGTTATATTGTCATTAGGGTAAGTCATAGCATATGCTTTTTTCGTTGTCGGGTCAACAGACAGAACATTAGTCGTCATAATAGACCAATTATATTTTTCATCACGCAAATCTTTGGCTGAGACATCAAGAATAAAATCATGTGCATCAGCAGACATAATGGAGTCTGGAGTATTTTCTATCGTATAACTATACACTACACCACGATAATTCAGTTGCTGATCATCAACACAACTAACGATAAGCAAAGAGAACAACACAACAATAAATAGATTAAAGTATTTCATTGATTTGCTATTTTAAAATGACTGTGTATAAACTTGTCTTAGATTATAACCAAATTCTGCAATTTTTGCTCCATTCAATTCCGCAGTATAAGGATTACCATACACCCAACTATAATCACTATTCCACCCCCAATTGCAATGATAGTAATAACTACCATCGGAGTATTGTCGTAAACCATCTAACACCCACATATGTCCAGGTTTGTTTTTTCCTGTTGTACCAGCTATTAGGTGAGGTATATTCTTAGATAGTT
>CALEKA010000013.1 GCA_937898715.1 uncultured Prevotella sp. | reverse complement strand
GGGTCTACCGTGATAGCTATAAGAATGGGATGATAGGTGTGAAAGTTGGGCTAAGTGCAAAAAAAATCTCACAACGAAAGTTTCCAATGTTGTGGGGAACAATCGTTGTGAGGATGATTAGGTGGTCTGATGTTGAGCTTGTTGTGCTTGGCTTAGCTATTTACGATACACGATTTATGCATATAATGCGAGAAGCTCGGACAGAGAGTGAATGATGTGGGTAGGAATAGTTTGGTCATATGTCTTGTCTTCCCATTCGCGTCCTTCGAACCATACCGTTTCACAACCGACGGACGATGCGGGTACAATATCCTTGTTGAAACTATCCCCTACGGCGATGCAGTCGCTCGCTGACAATCCAGAAGCTTTCACTCCAAGTTGCCAAATGGCAGGATCGGGCTTCCTTACTCCAACTACCGAACTTTCTACGACTTCGTCAAAGAAATGCAGAATGCCGTATGCCTTAAGTACAGTATGTAAATTCCCATAAAAGTTAGAGACGACGATCATGTGATATTTCTCTCTCAACTTAGAAAGGATAAGGCTGGATGCGGCAATGTGTTTACGAGCGAAACTGTCGCAGTATGTGGTGAGCTTGTTTATAGTGCGGAGTTTCTCTTCGTTATCATCAAAATGGAGCAAACTTTGAGCTTGTAGGTGCTCCACTTGTACTTTAATCTTCTTGCTAAGCATTGTAGCAAAATCATCTTCAGGCATGACGATGCGTTCTTTAGCAAGTGCACGTTCGCCCATAACGTATGCTTCGCGTAGTTGAGGCTCTGCTATTTGGAGTCCATTGTTTTGGTATGCTTCTTGAAACACGTAGAACCAATGGCAAGCAGAAGTGTCAAGTGTACCGCCGTAATCAAATAGAAATGTTTTCATTGTTAGAGTGTCTCCTTTACTTGAATATTTAAAGGGTGGTTCTATTAATTCTGATGAATAAAGTATTCTATTCTGATTTGTGATTTGCATACTCTTGAAAGCGTCTTTTTCCTTGAGAATATGGGCTGCGACTCAACAATTCAAGCAAGCTTGATTGTATGCGCCTTGCACCATATTTGTAAGTAAACTCAGTCACATAGCCCGCTATGCTCCTTCCTTTACTTACAAAAATACACTTCCAATAGCACACAAATCCCATCATCAGAATTAATAGAACCACCCTAAAAGTTTGATTGCAGGTGCTGATCAATCGTGCATGATCTTCTTATTGCCCACTTTGACAAGTCCCACTCCAATGAAGATCCATACCAATTCTCGTACACGCGTATAAAGACTTGTAATGATACCTATTCCTGGTGCTGAAAGTCCAAGAATCTTGACAATCAGAGAAAGACCACCTTCGCGTGCGCCCAACTGCATTGGGAGGAAAAACAATAGATTTCCTACCAAAGAGGAGAATGCAAGTACTAAGATAGCGTCCCAGAAACTAAGGCTAACCCCCAGCGAGAGCAGGATGAAATAGTATTCTAAAGCATTGATAACGCGAGCGATGTATTCAAATATCAAAGACTGATAGAATGCCTTGGGCTGAGAGTGAAGATAAGCTATGTTGTCGTCCACCTTTTGCATATCAGCCTCGTGCTTTTCGTAGAAGCTGATAGCCCATTTCTTAGCAAATGGGATGTGGAGCAAGGGTTGAAATAGTTTGACAATTACTCCTTTCTTGTAGCAGAGGCGGAATACAAACAGTACGGCAATGAGCACTACTGCAAATACCATGAAGAGCGTCCAAAGAAAAGGAGTCATCTTCTCTGTGTAGACAATGGCAAAAAGTACGGCAGCTGAACTCCAAAGGCAGATGTGTGAGAGGATGTGCATCATGGAGTAGAGCACTACAGACGACATAGCACGTGGTACACCGATATATGAACTCAGTTCCATAACTCTGTAAGGACCGCCACCGAAGCCAAAGGGAGTGGTGTAGCTAAAAGCGAAACCCGACACGGTGAGTTTGTAGGCATGAAGGTAGGATAGATGTTTGCTGTGTGTGCCACTATTTACGATAATTTGAAATGCCCAAGCGTTGAAGGCATATACAAAAATCCACACGCCTATGACGGCGGGCAAGTATAGACCAGCGCTAAGAAGGTGATGCTTCAGTTGTGAGTAATCGACGTCAAAAGTGCAGAGCATCACGATGATGGCTGCTATACCGAATAGGAGAAACAGGTTTCTGTAAAGAGGTTTCACGTAGTTGAATGTTGTATGAGAGTATATAATATGAGAGGATAGATGCTTCGCTATGACTTTTCGTACTGAGCACTAAACGCTGTAGAATGCTTGATGCTCGATATGTCATTGAAGCCCCTTATACCCCTGTAGTTCTGTGCTACAACTCTGCAGCAATCTTCGCGCAAAGACTTTCGTGCTTTCCTCGCATGTAAAAGAACAGAATGTTCATCACAACGATTTCAAACACAAGGTAGAGCCAAGGCATACCGATAAGCAAGGAAATGTAAAGAGCGATGGCTCGTGTGTTGAAAGTCAAAATATTGGCATATTTCATCAAGGGCAAACTTCCCTCTCGGAACTTAGCCGCCAATTCTGCAGGGACGGGACTGTCGCCATATTTCTCTTGCAAGCGCATGCGTAGTTGTTGGAACTTAGGGGTCATTTGTTCCTGAGAATGCGTGTAGTTACCATAGAAATAAAGGAATACCATCCACATGCCGTCACGTTTCCAACTTAGTGACTTTAGTTCTGTGCGGAGCTTCTGGAAATTGTCCAATTCACTACCCGACTTACCTTTAATGAAGTAGAGGTGAATGTTTCTGTAATAGTCGGCCAACTGACATTGTTTGCCGTGGCAGATGAATCCAGAAAAAGCTGCGAGCAACCATATCCACACCCCCCAATGTATTTGAGTAAAGGGAATATTCTCACCTTGCAGACGCAGGCAGATAGCGGCATAGATCGTGAAGAACCATACATCGCCAGCAAAGCCGTCAAGGATACGGCCCCAACGAGTCTTCTTGCCTGTCATACGAGCTAATTGTCCATCGGCACTATCATAGAGATTGGCCCATACAAGCAGTAGGATACCAATGATGGTATGCGTCATGTCGGGGAAGTAGAACATGATGCCTGCTGCCGCTCCCAAGATGATGCTTAAGATGGTTACAACGTTGGGATGAATATCGAAATGATTGAAAAACTTTGCCCAAAGTAAGCCTAAGGGACGGGTGAAGTGTATGTCCAACCATTCTTCTGTATCTTGCGACTTGAAGGTGGCTTGGAGTTGATTCTTTTCTTGCATTATAGCGTTTGTAATATTTGGTTTAATCTGTTTGCAATTGCTTTGGCTGCTTGTTTCCTACATGAAGAGAAGCTTGGCCAATCATTAAAGTCGATAATGGCATAGCTTCCGTCTTCACGCACAACGGCATCACCACCATAGATTGTAAGACCTGTGACACGCGCAGCTTTATCAGCTGTTTGCTTAAGTCCTGCTTGATCGTAAGCGAAGTGACGAGGCATGCCATTTTCCCTTTCGAGTCCAAACTTAGAGAATCCATCGGCTTCTGCTGGATATGTGGCAAAGAAGAAGTCTGTTCCTTCTACTCCATAGAACTTTACGAGGTCGCCTTCTATGTGCTCTTCCGCAACGATTTGCTGAATGCCTTGTTTAGCAAAGTCTTCTAATGCTTGCTGAAATTCTATTGGGGTTGAAACTTTCCGTACATCTCCTTGTTGTTGTGCACAAGCATCCGTACGTTTCAGCCACAATGGAAATTTGATCGAAGAATCTTTCCAATCTGTCGGGCTTCCTACTTGAGCAGCGGGGTGGGGGATACCTTCTTGCTGGAATGTGGCAATCATATCAGCACGCGACATCTTAAGTATACTATGTGCAGAGTTTACCACGTGTAAGCCACAATCTTCTGCTTGGGCCAATTCTTGTAACACATCACGACCTCGTGCCATGGAAAACACGAGGTCAAAATCGCTCAGATCAGCAGTAATGTAGAGATCTTCACTAATGACAGACACGTCGTTGTTGCCACGACTCATCCTGTTGCATACAGCAGCAAAGATAGCTTCATCTCTTTCTACGGAATGCGGACTAAACTTTGTAGCTCTGCTAATGGCCAGTATGTGCTTTTTCATAAAGTCTGCTCTTTTAAGAAAGCTTCGGCCTTGGCTATGTCGGAAGCATGGTCTACATCAAGAATCTTGGAGAATGGACATGCCTTCAACCTTAATCCATCTGCCACAAGTGCACGCTGGAAATTACGCATGCGGCTTTGTCCCTCTTGCAAGCAACGGTGCAGGGTGTAGATAGCATTTGGTTTCAAACAATAGATGCCACCTGATATGAATTGGTCACCTTCGTTCTGATCATGGAATCCCGTAATGTTCAGCTGATCGTCGGTAGCGACATAGAGCGGCTTTTCGTCGTCGATAAAGTCGGTCACAGCCATGCATCCATCGTATGGGCTTTCAAGGAAAGTGCTGATGTAGGAGGAAAATTCTTTTTCCTTAAATATCGTATCGACGGTTGTCAGACAGAAGGGGCCATCAGTCAAGTAAGGAGCTAATTCTGCAAAACTATGCATGGAACTTGGTGTGCTCTTTACCACAAGGCGAATGTCGTCAGCCAATCCTTGGGCCTTCAACTTCATAATATGTTGCTCGGTTTGCGGATTGAGCGTATTGACTATGATGACAATCTCTTCAGCGTGATTCTGTCGGAACACGCGAATCAATCTGTCAATCATCGCTTCGCCACAGATAGGCACTAATGGTTTGGGTAGTGCTACGCCTTCATGCTGTAGTCTGGATCCCTCTCCAGCCGCAATTATTGCGAATTTCATGCTAAAATATTATTATATATTATATAGGTGGGAAGTTATAACGTCGCAAGATGTTTGAAAGCGCTCTACATACAGAGTAGAATCGTATTAGAGCATACATCTTTTTTATGCAAAGATAATGCAAGGCGAGAGCAGAACATCAAGTTTGCTTGAATGTTATGCCGAGCCGCAGCTTATCTTATGAAAAGAATGCTCACATACAGACATCTTGTGGGGATTACCCTCAGCGTTCTCTCTTGTCTTGATAAATCTTGGGTAGAGGATTGGCATGGCTCTCTTCATACTGTGTGCGAGCCTTGAATATGTCAATTGCGGTATAGATCGCTTGACGGAATGATTCTGCTTGAGCCGTTCCTGTGCCTGCAATATCGTAGGCCGTCCCATGATCGGGCGAGGTACGTACGATAGGAAGACCTGCAGTGAAGTTGACACCATCATTCATAGAAAGTGCCTTGAAGGGTGCAAGTCCTTGATCGTGGTACATCGCAAGTATACCATCGAAATGTCTGTACATGCCAGCTCCGAAGAATCCGTCGGCTGCATAAGGTCCATAGCAAGGAAGTCCTGTTTCAGAGAGAGCCTTAATCGTAGGTTTTATGATTTCTTCCTCTTCAGAACCGAGTACACCATTGTCGCCTGCATGAGGGTTGAGTGCCAGGATGGCTACGCGAGGTGCGGAAATGTTGAAGTCGCGCTTTAGAGAGTCATAAAGCAGACGGGCTTTGGTGTCAATATTGTCTTTGGTAACGGCAAATGCAATCTCTGATACAGGGAGGTGAGTAGAAACAAGAGCCACACGCATGAGACTATTGCACAGAATCATGAGAGGCTCTGCTGATTCACCTCCGAAGCGATCGGAGAGGTACTCTGTATGTCCTACAAATCGGAAGTTTGTGCTCTGAATGCTTGCCTTATTGATGGGGGCTGTGACCAAGACGTCAATGAGTCCTGACTTCCTATCATTGACAGCTTGTTCGAGCGACATGAATGCCGCATGACCTGCTTCAGCGCTTTGGACACCGAACTCTACTTTAACGTCGTCGTCAGAGCAATTTACGAAATTTAAATGCCCAGGTACAGCGTCTTCAGCTGAAGCAATCACATTGAGTGAGATATTGCTGAATCCTAATACTTTCTTGTGATAATTGGCCACTTTGATATGACCAAATATAATCGGGGTACACATCTCGAACATTGCGGGATCAGAGAATGTCTTGTAAATCAACTCATATCCCACACCATTGGTGTCGCCTTGTGTAATGCCTACTCTGACGAGAGTTGTTTTATCTTGAGTTTCCTGTTGAGACTCAATAGGAAGTTGGTTATTATCTGTCATGATTGTGTGCTTATATATAGGTTAATCTTTGAAGCCGGTCTGCGACTTCTTCATTTCCTCCTGCTTGGCTGTACTTAGCAGTCCGCAGGCAGCAAATATATCTTGTCCACGTGAAGCACGAATGGTGGTGAACAATCCGTGCGACGTGAGGTAGTCTCTGAATTTTACCATACCTTCATTGGATACTCCGTGTAGCGGCGTATCGGGTATGTCGTGGAATCTTATCAGGTTGACTCTGCAGTCTAAGTTGCGCAATAATTTGAGAAGTGCATCAGCATGTTTCAGACTATCGTTGATTCCTGCGAACACGATGTATTCAAACGACAAGCGACGCTGACGCGACACATCGTTAGCTCTGTTGGGCAGTGAGTGCTTGCGAAAAACGTCATATTGTTCAAGTACATTGACGACGTTTTGTATGCTAAATGCTCGCTCTGCAGGCATGAGCTTAGCACGCTCTGCGGGAATGGGGTGGTGCAAACTGATGGCTAAATGACAAGCACTATTTTCAATAAAGCGAGTTAATCCTTTTGCCAATCCTACACTTGACACCGTGATACGTTTCGGACTCCATGCCCATCCCCAGTCCGCTGTAAGAACGGTGGTGGCTCTCAATACGTTGTCAAGATTGTCGAAGGGCTCTCCTTGTCCCATAAACACCACGTTGGTGAGTGTCTCGCGTTCGGGCAGAGAGTATATTTGATTGAGAATGTCTGTAGCAGAGAGTGAGGCCACGTAGCCTTGACGCCCTGTCATGCAAAAAGCACATCCCATTTTGCATCCCACTTGCGAACTTACACATAGAGTAGCGCGATCTCCATCGGGGATGTATACTGTTTCGATGAAATCACCCTGTGAAGTAGCATAAAGATACTTTACAGTTCCATCTACTGAGCGCTGTTCGTCTACAGGCTGTGTGCAACCAATCTCATAATGCGCTTCCAATTTGCCTCTTGCTTCCTTGGAAATGTTTTGCATTTGGTCGATGCTGGTCACATGTTTGGAGTAAATCCAGTCAGCTATCTGTTTCCCTACAAAGGGCTTAAGTCCTAATTGCACGGCTATGGCTTTAAGCTCTTCAAGCGATTTTCCTAATAAAGGCTTTTTTGAAGCGGTATCTGTTGCAGACATTGTAGCAATTTTCTAAAAAAACTAACCAGTTTGAGACTTAGCGTTTATACGACTAAATTTTGATTATCGATTAGATTTTGTTCTTATGGGTCTGTCCTATAAAGAATAAAGGTTGCTTGATTGATCTTCTATTCATGTCATTTTCAAGGAACATCTGTTTATGCCTTGAGAAAATGCACATTAATAAGAATCAATCAAGCAACCCATTCAGACGAGGCCTGATTATTTGCGGAAAAGCAACCAAGCACCAGCGTATGTTGAGCTTAGCGATTTACGTGACTGTACGGCAGAAGCCTTGTCGTCATACGAAGAGGCTACTACGCGATACCATCCCGTAACACCTTTGATTACTTCGTCTGTCTTGATTACGCGAGCATCATAGCCTTGATCCTGAAGACGATTCTTTAAGCCTACAGCATTGGCTTCTGTTACGAAGCTACCTACAACAACGCTATAAGCCTTGAGCGGACTGCCGCTGATTACAGACATATTGCCATTGATTTCGCGTACGTCGCTATGGTCGGTGGTAATGGTAGTTGTGGGGGTAGTGGGAGTAGCAGGAGTTACAGGAGTTTCTACTGTCTCTGTAGTCTTCTCTTCGGTTGTTACCTGCTGTTCGTTCTGCTGAGTCTTGTCTTGAGCCATGGCCTGAGCCCAAGCTTGACGATAAGCACTTTCACGCGATTTACAGCTACTTAGAAGAGCTACAGCGCACAACCCAAATACCAATACTAAATTCTTCTTCATTTTGATACGATTTTTTTCTTGATTAAGAGTGAAGTTCGTACTTATCCATTACTTATCTGTGACAGATATTTCAATATGATACAAACTTCGCTACAAAAATACAAAAGTGTGACGATACTGACAACTGCTTTTGCTTAAACATGATTAAAAACGTGCAAATATCGAGTTTTGATGAAATATTTCGGACTATTATAGTGTATATTTCAATCAAAAACTGTACATTTGGCACGTAAATACTCACTTTTAAATAAAAACATCATGAAAGGACTTAGTATTTTAGCAGCATTCCTCGGCGGAGCAGCCGTAGGTGCAGCATGTGGTATCCTCTTTGCCCCTGAAAAGGGTACTGACACTCGTTCAAAGATTGCAGAAGCTATTCGCAAGCGTGGTATCAAGCTCAATAGCAAGGAAATGGAAAGCTTGGTAGATGATATCGCTGACGAACTCCAGCCTGCTAACGACTAATTATTTGCAGAGCCAAGAAGCAAACGCTTGTATGCTTGCATAACATTATATTAATAAAGG
Organism: uncultured Prevotella sp.; assembly: GCA_937898715.1. GTDB lineage: Bacteria > Bacteroidota > Bacteroidia > Bacteroidales > Bacteroidaceae > Alloprevotella. The sequence goes on along the minus strand of CALEKA010000013.1, from coordinate 2,664 downwards.
TGTATGTGATGCTGCAAGTTTGCTTCTTGGCTTTTTTATAACTTTCATGTTTTTAATTCTTTGCTCATGTTTTCGTCTGATCGAAATATAGAAACCATCAGTCAACTCATTACGGAGATTAAGCGTTACGTGGAACTGCGTACGGAAAGCTTTGAGATTGATATCGTAAGAAAACTCTCAAAACTTGTGGCAGCGCTTGTACTCGGTGCAGTACTATTTATGTTGGCTTGTTTGGCAGTACTCTTTGTTTCTATGATGGTAGCTGCAGCACTATCCACGATTTTAGGAAGTCAAGCCGTAGCTTATGCGATTGTTGTAGCGTTTTATCTGCTTCTTGGCATCATGGTCTATAGTAATCGTAAGAGTTGGATTGAAACGCCGCTAACGGGTTTCTTGGCACATCTCTTTTTAGAGGATAGCCTTAAGAATAGTGATATAAAACAATCAGAACCAAATAGTAAACTATAAACGCATTGTTATGAGTCAAAGTCAGAACCCCATGGTTCAGTTGCAACAGAGGAAGGAATATCTACAAAAGGAAATTCGCAGAAGTAGCCGTAAGATTGCTACCGAATGGAATACACTGTTCACTCCTCCAGCAGAGAATAATAAAGTACAGCATTGGGTTAATCAAGCGGAAAGAGCTTTTGCTGTATATGATGGCTTTATGATGATGTATAAGCTATCGAAGCGTTTCGGCACTTTTGCCCGCCTATTTAAGAAAAAGAAGAAATAATTCTGTTGTGTTCTGTGAGTAGGAAAATGTGATTTTAATGTGCCATCGTTAAACAAGGGGATTTTCTCTATCTTAATTTCTTTAAACCTATAAATAGACTGTTCATATGCTATTATTTAGCTATGAATAGTCTATTTTCATGTAGAAGTAAGTGTAAACGTTGCTGTAGAGATAGGCAATGTTTTTGTAGAGCATAAGGAGGTCGCTGCTGAGGCTAAGAAGAATCTGGAGAAGGTGCAGAAGAATGCACCTAAGATGGGTACAAGCATTTCAGAGTATAAGGCGGCTAAGGCGGAGCATGAAACTCTGGTGGCTGAGGCTCAAAAGGCTGTGGACTATTGGAATGATGTGAAGGCGGTGCATGCTAAGCGGGCGTTTGAGGCGGAGAAGCCGAAGGAAGAGGGGGCTGCTTCTGTGGATAGTGCTCATAAGGTGGATGAAAATAACGAGAAAACTTCTGATGTTAATTTGGAACCCGTAGGTAAGGGCATCTTCGGTAATATCTATGACCAATTTAAGGGCAAAGCAAAAGCTGCTATAGACTTTCTCAAAAAGTTAGGTGGCGGCGAAGCTGTTGCCGCATTATATCATAAGGAAGTGGGAGACATTTCACTCGTATGGGGTAACGATAAAGCTGGACTTAAAAAGATTTTGCACAAACATCCAGAGGTGGTAGATGATCTACAAGGTATTCTTGATGAGATGCACGTTGTACAATCTTCTGATAATAGAATAGTATTGGAAAGTAATACACATAAAGCTGTGGTAAGTAAAAAACTTGGACAAGAAGAAACCCCACAATGGCTTTTGACTGCATACGAAAAGAAAGATGCCTCGGGCGGTAGTAGTGACATCGATCCCGAACCCAATAAAGGCAAGCAGAATGGCACAGCTCCTCTGCAAGACAATCCTTCTTCTGAGAGCAAAGTTACGAAATTACGTAATAAATATAAAGAAGTAAGGAAAAAATTAGCAGAATTGGGAATCTTTGAGGAAAGCAACGCCATGTCTTTGATGGAATATCAACCAAGAGCGAATACGGGATCTGGTAAAATGCCTCTTTCTATTGCTAAGCTTGTAAAGAAGAAGGTCGAACGAGTATTAGATAATCCCAATAGTACTAAACAAGACTTGCATGATGCTATCAGATTCGTTATGCATGATGGATCTGAGGTTATGGCGACTACTACACTTTTTGATTCACTATACAAAATATTTGATGCTTATAAAGATGGCAAATTGTCAAAGGAGGATTTTTTAGTCTTTTTATCACATAGTATTTGGTACGATTTGGATAAAGCAAACGATTTATATGAGTTTTTTTACCCACAATGGAAATCCCAAGACAATGCTGAAACGCCAGCAGAAGAAAAATGGAACTCTTCAGTAGTAAAAGCTAATAATGATGTAGATGGTAAATCAACTGAAAACTCTTCTGTACCTTTAGAGATAACAACAAAAGGTAACAGCGCCGAGGATAGCAGACCTATAGTGCCTAAGGAGGGTGAGAAAGTTGGCGTGGCCGAGGGTGAGAAATCTTCGGGCACAGGGGATGCTGTGCCTTCGGAAACGGGAACGAACGAAGGTGACAATAAAGCGAAAATAGATGGTCTTCTGAAGCAATTGGATGATCCCAATATTTCACCATATCATAAGAAGAAAATTGGTGACGAGCTTTTTTCACTGACAGTTCAACCTCTTTCAATGAAGTTGTTGGAAGCTGTGAGAAGTGGTGATACGGAAGCAGTAAAGGAGGCACAGAAGGACTTCGCCGATTTATTAACCCAACTTTCACACCCCTAAAAAACTTTCAAACTTTTTTTATTCGAAAATAACGTCTAAAAAAGCAAAAAATAGCAGAATGATGCTTTTGTTTTGAGTTTCAAGTGGTTGTGGCAGTCGTTGGCTTTAAGTGGCATAGACGAGGA
>CALEKA010000012.1 GCA_937898715.1 uncultured Prevotella sp. | reverse complement strand
TACTTATTACTTATTACTTATTACTTATTACTTATTACTTATTACTTATTACTTATTACTTATTACTTATTACTTATTACTTATTACTTATTACTTATTACTTATTACTTAAACAACACTTACATCGCAGCAATTTCCTTCCATTCCTCATCGTCAAGAAGGGGAACGAAATGGCCGTCAGTATTGATAGTACAGAAGAAGTCGGATGATAGAGGAACGGCATAGTTGCCCAAGAAGTTGCGCTCTATACAATAATTGTTGGCATGATGGAGCACATCATCGAGGGCAAGAATTTTCTTCTTGATCATGGCGAGCATAGGGCCACGAGTGGAGTAGTCGCAGATGTTGGGGGCTTTGGCGGGATCGCCACCAAACTTTCCATAGATGATGCGATACTTGCGCATGAGCTGCTCCATATGACGATTGTATCTTTCAATAAAGCGGGCACCATCGGGCTTGGTAAAGTTGATTCCGCCATTGGGCGACTCTAAGAGGAAGAGGGCATAAAGGGCTTTCTCACGACGATGCACGTCGAGCTTCTTGTCGGCCTCGGGGAAACTGATACAACCCTTGACGGTATCGACTACGACGGAACTCTTGATGCCTCGACGCAGCATGAGGAGATCGAACACTTGGCGATAGAAACCTTTATATACAAAGCGTCCTGGCTCTTCGTGCAGATAGTTGAGACCAAGATTGTGGAAATGTTCGGCATAGACAGAGAATAGCTGGTCAATGGCCGCACGTATGTCGGAACCCACTTCTACGAGCAAGAAATTGGAATAAGTCTCTCCGCCCACTACGCTCTCGCCCACCTTGATCATCACCGAGGGGGCAACAAGCGACATTTCCTTCAAACCGAGCTTGGCAGAAAGGAGGTCGCGACAGTACTCATGGGTATGAAGATTTTGCAAACTATTCCACACCAATTGCAGACGCTCGGCACTCACCGCGGGGTAGAGAAACTGTACCACACGCTTCATATCACCCTCACTTATACTGCGATAATGGGCAGAGACACGAGGTATGTATACGAAGTCGAATCCTGCCAAGCGTACAGCATTGGCTATCTCGCTGAAGTGGGCTTCGATCTGATGATTAATGCGTTCATCGTATTGGCTCTCGACGTAGAGCAATTGGTTGTCGTCAAACTGCATTTTGGCATTACTCACCGAGACGATAGAAGCTCCACCTTCGTGCTCCACCACAAGACAATAACGCAGCGCTATCATAAGCAAGGCTTCGGCACGGGCACAATAGTTGTCGGACATGGCAACACCCGAGAAATCGGTCACAAGCTGATGACGCAATGCGGCATCGGCAGTAGAAAGCGTACTGACGGCATCGGCAAAGGTGAGGGAGTCGGCACGTCGAGCATCATCGTCGGAAATCTTGTACTTGCTACGCAAACTTTCCAAGAACTCTATCTCCTGCATATCAATAATGCCATCGGCTTCTATCAAGTCGGCCAATACGCGCATCAAACTTGCTTTTTCATTTTGTTTCATTTCTCGTCATAGTATTTAGTGGGTAAGGTAATCTATTGCAAAGATAGTGCAAATCGAATGCAGAATATCAAGCTTGCTTGAATATTATGCTGAGATGCAGCCTATTTTATGCAAATATAGCACTTTATTTTTACCCCCCCGAATTAAAGACTCCTTAACAATAAGTTTCCTTGGTTCGCTTAGGGAGTAGAGGAAGAGAGTGTGTCTCGCCCACGTGTATTGTATTATTATATTCTTTTACTTCTTATTGTAGATAGGAGGGAGAAGGTTAACAAGAGGAGAAAAGTTTTTTTTAAAAAAAGGCAGGAAAGACCTATTGCAACATGACATCAGAGGGGGAGAGCATTGTGGAATGTTAGTTTCGCTAAAAAATGCAGATAGGCAATGCAGGAAGGGATTGGGGGCTATTTTTGTACATAGGAGTCAAACTCAACACGTAAGTATTATGATTAATCTCGAAAAAAAGACAAAGCATTAACCTTGAAAAGATCTCGGGCGAAAAGCTCTCCTCATCTTGCGTGGTACGCCTCGTTCTGCGGAATATCTTCAAATATAGTTCTAAAGAGCCACTTCACTTCTCATTGCAACGTTGCAAGCAAGATTGTTCGAAAGAACGATTATGCTTTGCAACGTTGTTTTTATGTAATGAATGCTAACGTGATGGCGTACCTTTGCCGCTGAAAACAATAAAACCATATCACCATGACTAAAGAATCAGCTAAAGCAAAGAATATCTTTACAGGCAACTCCACACATCTCCTCACCGACCTTTCTGCCGAAGAAGCACGCCAACTATTGATGCAGCCATCGCAGTATTGCAATTGGGAACTGCCCGACTATTTCCGTTTCTCATCAGTCCTCTCTCAAGCCGCAGAAGGCATTGGCGAGAAGGGCTACGAAGAATGCTTGAAAAAGGGAGGCAATCCCGCAGAGAAGCAGGTCAACATCGAGGTGTTGCTCAATAAGGATGGGAAGTACGGCGTGCGCCCACTCACGCTCTGCAATCCGTTTATGTACACCTTCCTCGTCCAGGCACTTACAGCAGAATCCTCGTGGAAGCAACTGACAGCGCATTTCGAACAATGCCACACAGCGCACATCCACTGCCAGTCTATCCCCGTAGTGCCCGCAGAGAAGGAGCGCTTTCACAATGCCACCATTATCAACAATTGGTGGGAAGGAATGGAACAACGCAGCATCGACCTCTCGATGGACTATCGTTATCTCTTCACTTCCGACATCACCAATTGCTACGGAAGCATCTCTCTCCGCAGCATAGAACGCGCCCTCACCCTCTCTGGTACAAGCAAAGAGACCACCGACGGCAATGCCCTTGTTCTCTGCATCACGCGCCTGCTCCACGACATGAATCAGGGAAGCACGGTGGGCATACCACAGGGCAGCATGACATTTGACATCGTGGCAGAGATCGTACTCTCTTATGCCGACCTTTTGTTCTCCGAAGCGCTCAGCAAGCAGGGTATCAACGAGGGGTATGAAGTGCTTCGCTACCGCGACGACTACCGCATATTCTGCAATTCCAACACACAGCTTGAGCAGATCTCTTACACACTGCAGCATGTGCTCGAAAGCCTTGGTCTGCGCATGAACACGGACAAGACTTCGCTCACCTCCGACGTGCTCACCCACTGCATGAAGCCCGACAAGCTCTACCTCTTACAGCATGCACCCGTGATTGGAGCACCCTGCGCAAAAGGCAAGCACCACAACCTCCAGAAGCACTTGCTCTACGTGCTGCAGTTTGGTCGCCGATTCCCCAACTCCGGACAACTGCGCGGTATGCTTAGCAAGATTCACGCAGAGATTCTTAAGGGAAAATACGGAGATCTCTACACAATCACGGACTATAGTGAATTTTCAGCGGCCTTAAGTGAATTCATAGCCCAATTGCGATCTGAGGAGAACCAGCACAAAGAGAATAGTGACAATAAGGAGAAGAGTGATAGAAAGGAAAAGAGTGACAAAAAAGGAAAGAGTGATAAAAAGGAGAAGAGTGATAAGGAGGAAGAGCCGAAGACGATGTTCATTATCCTTGGCGATGCCAACGCCCTCTGCGCCATAGCTCTTCAGATAGCACTTGAGAATGTGACCGTGGCTCACTTCGTACTGCGCATCATCGGCGACATTGTAGCCCATACGCAAAAGCAACTCTTTGGCTTCCACCAGAAGCACACCTCTTTGCTTCCGCGTATCCGCCAACGCCTGCTCACTCTGCCCAATTCCGACTACCTTAAGCTTTGGCTTCAAGCCCTCACCTTCAGCCTCGACAAGGAAGCCAACGAGTGTCCTTACGACACGCCTCTTTGTCAGCTCGCAGCTGGCAAGCGTTCCGACCTTTGGGACAATTCTTGGCTGAAGCCCAGCATCTGCAAGAAGTTCAGTGCAAACAGCATCGTGGCAACCGACGAAACGCCTCAAGACACAATGGTGAAGATCCATGCCACGTCTATCTACGATCTGGATGATGACTTCGACTTTGACGGAATAGAAGAGACTCTCGATAAGGCTGATGCCGCAGATGCCAATGACGGATTTGATATTGACGATGATACAGCCAAATATATCGACAGACTTGTCGATGGAACTGAAAATAGCTGATCTAGTTTGTACAATCTTCCTACCACCAAACTCACACTGACTTTTTTTGCACAACGAAAAATTCCAACCCATCCCAATTACCCCATTATTCCACACCACACCATGTCAAGAACCGCTGCCAAAGCCCAAATCATCGGTCACCTGTTCCACCCAAGAAGACCAAGAATAGACGCTTTTTCAACCTTTTAAAACGCATAAAACTGCGATAAATAGTGATAAATACCTATATTTGCATTATCTTTAGATAAGATAAGCGGCATCTCGTCAAATTGAGAGCAAACTCGCATTGCACTCGCTTTATAGAAAAACATTAAAAAACTCTTATCATGGCTACGACCAAGAGAATACTGCCCGTTGGCATCCAGTCATTTAGAGAAATCAGAGAGAAAGGATATCTCTATGTAGACAAGACTGATCTCATGTGGAAACTTGCCAACGAAGGTAAGAAGTACAACTATCTGAGCCGTCCCCGACGGTTTGGTAAGTCACTACTTATCGATACGTTGCAAGCCTACTTTGAGGGGCAACGTGACCTCTTTGAGGGACTCAAAGTTATGACTTTAGAGCCGATGTGGACTGTCTATCCCGTGATAAGACTCGACATGAGTGCAGCTGGTACTACAGCAGAGAGCTTGCGCTCTTACTTCAACTACACCTTTAGGAAGTACGAAAGTATCTACCCCTCCGAAGCCACAATAGACGACTCCTTGGCTGTGCGGCTCGACGGGATTATCACGGGCGCTTACAAACAGACAGGCAAGCAAGTAGTCATTCTCATAGATGAGTACGATGCGCCACTACAACACTCTTGGCAAACTCCCTATCATGAAGGCTGTGTAGACGTCTATCGTGAAGTATTTGCCATACTCAAGACACTCGATGCCATGGAGCGTTTCGTTTTTATCACGGGAGTAACGAAGTTTACGCAAATATCACTCTTCTCCGTACTCAACAATCTGAGCAATATCAGCTTCGATGCCTCGTGTGCCGAACTATGTGGCATAAGCGAGCAAGAGATGATCACAGACTTTATGCCCGAGATAGAACAAATGGCTGCATGCAACGGATGGACTGTGGAACAGACTATAGGCCAACTCAAGAGCTATTACGATGGCTACCATTTCAGCGCAGACAACATGGCAGACATCTACAACCCTTTCAGTCTCATCAATGCGCTCTCCGACAAGAGACTGAAGAGCTACTGGGCATCATCAGGTGCTACTATGCTGCTACCGAAATTTGTGAGCAACATTGAAATAAGCCTCGACTATTTCGACCACTGCGCGGTCGACGATATCACGCTCGAAAGTTCTGACGTAACAGGTGGTCCTGAGCTCTTTCTCTACCAATCAGGCTATATCACCATTAAGTCGCACGATGAATATGGCTATATACTCGGCATACCCAATGAAGAAGTGCGTCAGGCTCTTAATGCCATGGTGCTACCCGCCCTGACACTTCGCAAGGAGAGCGAAACACGTTCGCTGCAAAGCTGGCTTGCTCGACAACTTGACCTCGGACAACTTGACGAAGCTAAGAAAAGCCTTCGTTCGCTCATAGCTGACGTGCCTTATAGCAACAAAAAACTTGCTTCGATGCACATGGAGGAGCGATATCGCCTCATCATAAGCACCATACTCAATGCAGTAGGTATACGCGTAGAGGTAGAGCGAATGCTTGCTACGGGGCGCATCGACCTCGTAGCGTGGACTTCACGCTTTATTTACGTGATTGAACTAAAACTGAGCAGTAATGGCGGAATGGCTGCTGCTGAACAGCAAATTCGCAGCAGTGGCTACACCGAACCTTTTAAAGCAGATTCACGCAAAGTAATTGGTCTTGCCATCGAACTGGATGATCTTGGGAAAGGATTAATCGATTGGAGAACAATAGAGTAAGTTCGCCAACACTTTCACAACAGCAAGTCCATACTCCCCCTCCCCCCCAAAAAACTCTTAATCTCAATATTATGACAGAAGACATCAATCGATTCCTTGAAGCACAAGATGGCGGACGATACGAGCAGGCATTGGCCGAAATCAAAGAGGGGCGTAAGCGCTCACACTGGATATGGTATATTTTCCCGCAACTGCGCGGCCTGGGACACAGCCGTATGGCTCAATACTATGGAATCGGCTCTAAGGAAGAAGCCGAGGATTATCTCAGCGACGACACGCTCCGAAGTCGTCTTGAAGAAATATCTCATGCGCTACTTCTCCACTCCGATGAGAGTGCAGAGGCTGTGCTCGGGGGCATCGATGCACTGAAGGTGCGTTCGTGTATGACTCTCTTCGACGCTATCGCACCCTACGACGTCTATGCCGAAGTGCTCGATACCTTCTACGATGGCGATCGCTGCGAGCTCACGCTGCGAATGCTTGAGGAAGAGGAATAACCATTAGAGCATAGCCCAATTTAGTTTACAAAATCTTACCACTCACTATTGCAGCATTACAACTTTATTGTAATATTGCAGTAGTTTAACAGCTCAAAGCTATGATATGCGTGCAACATTGCACAATATCATGTTACGCCAAAGTAGATTACTACTTTTGCAGCAAGGAACAGGGCTATCACTTCCTCCCAAGAGCATGAGAGAAGATAACCTTGAATCAGAAACATTACTTTCACAACAAAACACTCCTTGATCATGACCAACACTCACATCCCAGGGTTGAGTTTCTCGCTCAAACGTGCACTGGGCATCACCCGTGCTAAGCAACAGTTCGCCCAGCAAACGGGCATCCCCACCACCAAAGCTGGCATAGAACGCAAAATAGGCCGCGCACTGCTCAAAGGCCTGTTTGGAAAATAGATTGTTAGTTTTAAGTTTGGAGGTTATGGGGGTATAAAGTTACCTCCTTCAAAACCAAAGAATTAACACCCGAGGCCCTTAACTCTAAGATACAACATCCTTGTAATATATGAAAAAACTTCTTTTCACCCTCCTACTACTGATCACCTGCACCATAACCGTTCACGCACAGGCTGAAGATCTTGCTCTACCCAACTACTCGCCCAAGGAACTCAAAAAGATAACAAAGAAAGCCAACAAGGGTGATGTGCAGAGCATGAAGTTGCTCTGTCAATACTATTGGAGAGAAGAACACAGAGATTCCATGCTCTGCCTAAAATATCTGCAACTTGCTGCCGATGCGGGCGATATGGAAGCACAAAATTCCATGGGATCGGCCTACGCTTCTGGCTCATACGGACTCACCATCGATTACGACAAAGCACTCTACTACACTCGCAAAGCAGCCAATCAGAATTACGACTTTGCCATCTTCAATCTTGGATTATTCTACTTTAATGGCGATGGAGTAGAACAAGATTTCGAAAAAGCCTCCGCTTATTTTAAGCAAGCAGCCATGAAAGGCTTAGCTCCAGCTCAATTCTATTATGGCGCATGCTTGTCAATAGATAGTACTGCCACAGACCAGGCCAATTTCTGGATACAAAAGTCGGCCGATCAAGGATACATTCCAGCCTTTGCTGTCGTAGCAGAGCACTATCTTAATCAAGAAGATTTTGCCCAAGCAATGAAATATGCCCAAATGGCTGCCGACGAAGGCGACGCTGTGGGCATGAGTATGCTCGCTACCATATACTACCTTGGCTTGGGAACAGAAAAGGACTTAGAACAAGCACGCTATTGGGCACAACAAGCTGCCGACCAAGAGAACAACGCGGGCTATACCATGCTGGGACAAATCTATTACGACGAAGAGAACTACCTCTTTGCCAAAGCTTATTTAGAAAAAGGTGCTCTGCTTGGCAATAACCGAGCACGCGAAGTACTGGCCGAGATGTATCATGAAGGTAAAGGCGTGGAGAAAGATGAAGAGAAAGCTCGAGCTTTTCTCACAGATGCTATCGCCGATGGCGATGAAGCCGCTAAGCTCCTACTGAGCCTTTACAACCTATCGGACAATCACAACGACCTCGATGCCGTTGCCCACGATGAGCAATCTATCGATAGCAACGACCCTATAGCTCTGCTCATTCTATCTGCCAGATACAAAGAGGGTATGGGGGTGGAACAAGACCTAAAGAAAGCCTTCCAACTCTGCAAGAGATCGGCTGATATGGGATACGCTCCAGCACAGTACGACCTGGCATCGTACTACAGACTCGGACAAGGAACAGCTAAAGACGATAGAGAAGCTTTCAATTATCTGCTCAAATCGGCTAAACAAGATTGTGATATAGCTTACGGATCGCTTTCAAATTGCTATTACTTTGGTAAAGGTACAGCCGTCAACTACCCCGAAGCACGCTATTGGGCAGAAAAAGGTGTTGAAAAAGATGACACCATAGCCTGCTACATTATGGGGCTCTATTACTATCAAGGCGCAGCTACATCTCGCAACTACGAGAAAGCCCTAAGTTATTTCCAGAAAGGTGCAAATTTAGGTAGTTCCGACGGACTATATGGATGCTTCATTTGCCATCATTTCGGTGATGATGCTATTCGTAATAATGTATTAGCATTTAAGGAATTAAAGCAGGCAGTCGAATTGTACCAAAAGAGTGGAATAGAGTCTACAAATATCACCTTAGCCTATTACAACATGGGCATTTGCTACCAAAATGGAGTAGGCACAGCCAAAGATTCTAAAAAGGCTTTCTATTGGTTCTCCCAAGCAGCAAAGCAACAGAACAATGATAATGACCCTGCAGTAAAGAAAGCCATCGGATCGGCTCAATATAACGTATCTTATTATTACTACAACGGCATTGGCACCGCTGTCAACAAGGCTAAAGCCAAATACTGGATAAAGGAATCTGCTGCAAACGATTGCAACGAAGCTAAAGAAGCATTGAAGAGAATGAAATAAAACACACACGACTATATGAAACGATTACTTACCCTACTCCTACTCTTCGTCTCCCTCGCCCTCACCACCTGGGCTGACAAGGAGATAAAGCGCCCCGACACCTACAACTACAACCGAGGCGAAGAACTCTACTTCGACGACAAAAACGATGAAGCACTCGAGTACTTCAACAAGGAACTCGCCGACAATCCGGAAAATGGATACGCCTACATGTACGTGGCAGACATTCAGCGACAAGCTGACGAGGCTGGCGCTGCACTCAATGCTGCCAACTCGGCCGTGAAGTACATCCCCAAAAAGGACGCGCTCATGCTCGCAGCCGTCTATAGCGTCAGAGCACAGGTGCAGTGCATGCTCAAGGACACCATAGCCGCTCTCTCCGACTATGCCTTAGCCCTCAAGGCCAAACCCGACGAGACCCGCGTCATTCAGCAACGCGCCCAACTGCTCTACGAGCTCAAGCGATACGATGATGCTACAGCCGACTATCAGCGCATGATTGATCTCGAACCGGGCAACTCTTTAGGATACATCGGTATAGGCCGCAATCTCAACGCTCAGGAGAAATGGCAAGAGTCCATCGACATTCTCACCAAAGCTACCACACTCGAGACCGATAACTCCTTCCCCTACGCCTTCCGTGCCGAAGCTTATCTCGGACTCAAGGATTGGAACAAAGCCACAGAGGATATTGCTGATGCACTCTACATCGATAGCAACAACAAGGCTTTCATCCTTATGAAACTTCTCAAAGAACCCGCACTCTCACTGATGATCGCCAAACTCAAAATTCGCGGCAATAAGGAGCCCAACGAGGAGAAATGGCCTTATTATATAGGAGTGATCTACGAAGGCAACGAGCAGTATGCCAAAGCCATCCCCTACTATGAGAAAGCACAACAGATCGATGCCGATTCATACAATCTGGCTCGTCTAAGCAATTGCTACAGCGAATTAGGGAACTACTCACGAGCACTCGACCTCCTCGACCAAGCCATGGAAATGGACTCCACGCAGGACAGCTACATCGCCTCGCGTGCAGAACTTCTCTACAATCTGCAACGCCCCAAGGAAGCCATCGAACTCTACGGCGACTTCATCAGCCAATACCCCGACTACCCTGGAGGCTACAGCCGTCGTGGATGGTATAAGAGCATCATTCGCGACTACGAGGGAGCCATCGAAGACGAGACACTTAGCATTGCCGCCGATCCCGATTTCTCCTCAAATGTCTACGTTGTCCGAGGCAACTGCTATTTAGCTCTTGGCGATCTTGACCGCGCTCGTGCCGACTACAAGAAGGCCATCGAGATGGAGCCTACTCCCGACACCTACTCGTGCTCACAATATGCCTACCTCGGACTGGGCAACATTGCAAAAGCCATCGAAGTGAACGACACCATTCTTAAGCGCAACGACAACGCAGGAGCCTACTACGACGCAGCATGCCTCTACTCTCGCATGTGCAATCACGCAAAAGCTATGGAATACTTAAAGCGTTCGCTCGAAATGGGCTACGTCAACTTTGCCCACATTGCCCAAGACACCGACATGGACTACCTCCGCCAGTCGGCCGACTTCAAGCAACTCATCCAGACCTTCCGCCAAAAGGTGGAGCAGAGCAACGAAGCCTCAGAGCCCACCGTCAGTACTCACTCCACAGGCCATGAAGTCGTGACTGAAGTGCCCTTCACCAAGGAAAACGGCGTGACGAACATCAAGTGCACTATCAACAACCTACCGCTCTACTTCGTGTTCGACACGGGCGCATCCACCGTCTCGCTCTCCATGGTAGAAGCCAACTTCATGATGAAAAACGGCTATCTGAGCAAGACTGACGTTGTGGGCAGCCAACGCTTCATGGACGCCAATGGCAACGTGAGCGAAGGCACCATCATCAACCTGCGCCACGTAGACTTCGGCGGATTAAAACTCGAAAACGTACGTGCCTCCGTCGTTCGCAATCAGCACGCACCGCTCCTCCTCGGTCAGTCCGTGCTCAGCCGCCTCGGTCGCATTGAGATCAACAATCTACGCAACGTGCTCGTAATCACAAGCCGTCAGTAACATTAAAAGACTAACCTATTATCCACAAGCAACTCATCAGAGGGTGCCTCTCTTTCGGAGGCACCCTCTGACATCTTTATAGCTACTATACTGACATACACTCGAGCATAGCAAATCTTCAATCTATTCCTTCCTTATCGCACACATCTTCTGTTTTCATATTCCTTCATCTTCCCATCTGCGCATGATGATGTTTCCGTCTACGAATTAGGGTCTTTCCATCTACGAATCATGGTTTCCCCATTTCAAGACGTACAACATCTTGTCTACCACCCTGGGGTGGCAGAGCTGCCACCTTGGGGTGGTAAAGCTGCCACCTTGGTGTGGTAAAGCTGCCACCTCGGGGTGGCAGAGCTAAAAGTGCTTATTTGTGAACAGCTTGACGAACATTAACAGCCAATAAAAATCCCTTTCATAAACGAAAGCAAGCTCATATACAGGACAAAAGAGGCCTTAAAGACAAGCCACATGAAGAGTTCTTATTCTTGTCCAAGTTTGTCCAAGTTTGTCCAATGCGATTCTTCACACGCATTAACGATACAAAATGTTTATATTTGCAACAAATTAGAAGCCTTACTATGAAAGAAGCCTTAATCGAAGAAATCAATCATACTGAACATATACATCCCACTACCCACCGTGAGTTTATTGAGTTGAGTGATAAGATCACGAATGAGACCCACCAGTACGTCAGCCCCACCACGCTGAAACGTCTATGGGGCTATCTGCATGACCACAATCACCCAAGCAAATGCACACTCAACATCCTATCGCAATATTTGGGTTATGCCGATTTCGAAAGCTATTGCAACAAGCAGAAAGACAAAGTCTCTTCCACCTTCTTCTGCTGCACCTATTCCACAGAGAACTTGACTGAGGGCGATGAGCTCAAGATCAGTTGGGAGCCCGACCGAGAGATAACCCTTCGCTACGTGGGCAGCAACACCTTCCGCGTCATAGCCTCGCTCAACTCCAAGCTCTCCATCGGCGATACCGTGCAAACATCCTACTTCATGGAAGGTGAATCCATCACTTTCACCAACGTCATCCACAATGGCAAAGGGCCCTTTGGCTACACCGCAGGCAAGCTCTCCGGCATACATATTGAACCAGTCTAGGAGAAATTAAATTTCCCTTCCAAGAAGCTATAGCGTTATTGCTATTTTATCACATTCATCACAATATAGAAGTTACACTCTTTTACTCTTTAACAAGTTTGGATAAAGTTGGATAAAAATTAAGCTCAACGGATTTTTATATTTGTATATCTTTGCAAACATTATAAGTCACATCTACAAATTAAAATTTCATATATGGTTTAGATTATCCAATAATGGTTTCATTAAAGACAAATAGTTCAAACAACATGCTGATATATGAACATGAAATAGTACATAGCATAACCTATCGCAACTCGTAATAAATACATTTTTCAAATAAACTTAAAGGTGCATTAAATTACCACTAACAACTCAATCAAGCAATGGAAAGAACAATTATTTATGTTTTCGGACCTAAGAGACTTGCTTCATTATATGTATCTGGGAACGAAATGGCCTTAGAAGAAAATGGGGGGTGGGTAAAAATAGGACAGACCACAGAGAATGATGACAATGTGGATAAATGGGATAGCGCAATGAAGCGCATCAATCAAGAAACCCATACAGGAATACCTGAAGTATGTCAACTATATGATGTTTTCGAATATCCCAAACAAAAAGGGAATGCGGACGATTACGTAAGGAGACTATTAGCTGAAGGTTTGTATGAGTTGAAAACATCAAAGAAAGAAAATAAGAATCTAGAGAAAAACGCAATAAAAGCAGGTCGTGAGTTCGTGTACGGAGTTAGTAGGTCCCAAATTCATAATGCATTTGCCGTGTACGAAAGAAATCTTATTTTAGAATGCTCAAACGAAATTGAAAAATTGAAAAATCTTATCAACTTTATCAAAAATAACAATTCTGATTCTGACGATGAAAGCAATGAGGTTACACTTGGAATAAATTTGGATTTTCCATCTGAGAGGAATAATAAGATTTGGAGGGAAGTAAAAAGTAAAATAAACGAAAAGATTGACAACAATATCACAAATCAAAAAGATAGGCACTACATTTCCATAAAAAGCAAACACTCTAACCAAGAATTTAAATGTTGCTATTTTTGCCAGATGGGAATTAGAAGTGGCATAATTTCTGTTGTATTCGAGACCTACGGTGGTGAAGCAGACCGAGATAACGTCAACGCATATCTTGACAATAATAATGAATTACGAAAGAGCATTCCCAATATAGCGCTAAAACAAGGAATCAAAAATAAAGAGAAATGGGCTTGGAACGTATCAGACACATTAAATAAGTCAGACAAAGACTTAATTGAATGGTTTGTTAAGACATTTTTTTCTATGTATCACATTTTCGAAAAATACGATCCTAAGACCAATTACATATCTAAGTAAAGATATTAAAAGCAAATAAAAATGTGATGGACAATTGAAAGAGAAATTAAAGCCATGGATGATCGTACGATGCGAAATAGTTTCTACTTAAAACTATGCATTCTCCTTGTGTTTGGAGTAATATGGTGCATGTATAACAGATTAATACCTGAGACCTATCAAGTAACATGGTTAAAATGTCCTTTCAAACAACTTACTCACTTACCATGCCCTGCTTGCGGTACAACACGTGGGATGTTAGCTCTTCTTCATGGAGATTTTTCCAAAGCCTTGTTGAGTTATAATGCACTCTGTGTGGTAGAACTTCCCTTGTTATTACTTACAACACTTTGGCTTTCATTCGACATCATAACTAATCACAACGTACTTTATCATGCATGGGTTAGACTAAGCGCTTGCCTTAGCCGTAAATTAGTATTAATTCCTATACTTTCTGTAATAGCTTTCAACTGGATATGGAACCTTTTGAAAGACTTATAGCAGAAGACATAGCAAATTCTTCAAATACACTTTATAAACCCTTATTAATTATTACAATTATGGACAAAAGTTCACTGGTAGCAATGATTGCTCCCAACATTCCCGAGATGATGATTCCATCATTTGAACAAGCTGTAAAAGATTTACCAGAAGAGAAGTTGTCTTCTATTACTTCTGTTCCAATGAAAAGTCCCACCACAACACTTATTCTTGCATTCTTCCTAGGCGGACTTGGCGTTGATCGTTTTTATTTAGGAGATACAGGAAGCGGCGTTGCAAAGTTGCTCACTTGTGGAGGTGTAGGAATTTGGTCTTTAATTGACCTTTTCACTGCATTCAATCGCGCCAAACGAGCTAACTACAATAAACTTAGGCTTTATCTACACTAACCTGCATTAACAGTAATTATTGTAAAAATATCTTGTCCTATAATCTTGCAAGTTCGCATTCATAGATGGTGCGTCTTGTAGGATTTGGGACAGATTTGAAACACTTGGTGTCGCGATATATAACCTCGTCATTAAGATAAGATTCAAAAAATAGATATCTTTGGCGATGCATGGGTAGAATGTCTACACTAAGTAAGATCGAAGTAAAGTTAGTCAGTTTTACAATCATCCAAATTCTATGGTATACGCAATGAAATTAAGCACCTTACTTTTCTCCTCACTCATACTCCTAATGGCCGCATGTAGTAAGGATTCTGCACAGCTTACTTGTGAAGCTGTTAATGGCTATCAAAGCGATGCAATCACCGTTTCGGAAGAACCCTTCACGCTCGAACAGAGTGGTGAGGGAGAAACTCGCACTCTCTCCATCACGGTGAAGATGACGGCAAACGAGCACATCAGTGGCATTACCGAACTCGATCCAAGCAATATCACCCTCGATGATGATTTCTGCGTAAAGATTGTAAGCGATGGTATAGAGCAAAAACTGAAGCTTGATTCTGACTCTGCTAAGACAGCATTTGTCAGCCTTTTGAAGGCTAAGAAGGGCACAGAGGCCAACATTAAGTTTAGTGCAAAGGTCGCCAAGGACGATGCTAAGAAGACGCTCAACAATGCCAAGCAATTCTCCATTGAAGATTTGAACGTTGACCTAAAGAATATCACCTTGAGTGGTAACATCGGCAAATACCCAGTATGTATGACCATCAACGTAGAGCATGAAGGTAAAATCACTGGTGCCTATTATTACAAGCGTATGGGTCCCGGAGCATTGCTCTATTTCAAGTCAGATTATAGCTTAACATCACCAATGACCATCCCCGAGTTCGATATTAACGGCAACAATACAGGTTCTTTTGAAGGAACATTCAAAGACGACGTGTTCAGCGGAAAGTTTACCACGCGTGGTAATACCTATATGTATAGTCTTCGCCCCGATGCTTCTGGTGTACCTATAGATCTGTCGGCTGTGCCTTTCGATAGCTTTGAACTACCCCAGACTGCATCTGGCTCATCAGATTCAGACGGTATCGATAGCTATGATTCCGAAGCCAGTTCAAGCACGGGCTCGGCTGATATCGACGATTTGCTCGACTCCTACGAACGCTGCATCGACAAGTGCATTACCATTATGAGAAAGGCAAAGAACAACGATCCTACAGCTCTTACAGACTATGCGGAATACGTCTCTGAAATGCAAGACTATGCCGAGAAACTTGAAAACGTAAAGGGCGATTTCTCATCTGCCCAACTGCAGCGTTTCACACGCCTTATGACAAAGGCAGCTCGTGCTGCGCAGCAATAGTTAATTTTAAGGTCTGATGAGTCCGTGTGCTAATCATAGTACACGGGCTCATTTATTGGTACATAATCAAATCTTTTAATCATTATGAAACTCAACTATATAGGCATAGCTCTGCTGCTCTGTTCATTAGTACTTGGAGCATGCAACCTCCGTGCTCAACACAATAACTCGACACAGGAGCAAAACGTATTTTCTCAAGATACTGATGTTAAAGAGCAACCATCATCCACATCCGGACAAAAGACCGACACCATCACCAGTTATTCTGACGAAGAACAACCTCACACTCACTATCGCGAAATATCCCATCCAACACCCAACTTCGACCCTTCTCGCACAAACGAAGTGAAAGGCGTAATACTCCACCATACCGCAGAGCCTACCATAGAACGCTCCTTGTGGGTGCTCACTGAAAGCAAGAAAGGAGTTGGCACTCACTGCGTCATCGACACCGATGGTACACGCTACATCATGTGCGACCCGACCGTAGTGACCTATCATGCAGGCTATTCACGCCTTGATGGCCGTGAAGGATGCAATGGGTTTACCATTGGTATTGAATTTCAGGGAAACACATTAGAGCACCCGCTCACACAAGATCAGATTAGTAGTGCCATTGAATACTTAAAACCCATCATAGCTCGTTACAACATCCCCCTCACCCACATCGTCACCCACGAGATGGTACGAAAAAACTACATGCGCCACCATCCCGAGAAACACATAGCCGGAAAAGTAGATATTACACAGACGGAATATCGTCGCTTCATGAAGCAACTCTATCGCGTCTATGGGAAATCATTCTAAATCGCTAATTCTTTGATACTACAGGCGCTTGTTCCCTTTTATTTAATTACTACATAGTAGTGTTTCATAGGAAGAAAGAAATTCGCCATTCTTGTTTCTATCTGTCGGGTAAGACTTTTGTACAAGCAAGTAGGAGATAAACACTAATCATCGGTGTTTATCTCCTACTCTTATTTTTTAATGCTATTATCCATAACGATTCTCTTACACCTCCTCCATCCTCTTGAGCAGATAGCCATCAAACTGCATGATGATGAGGTGTAAGTGTGTGCCTTGGCGCAAGGCTTCTACACGTGGGGCTTGAGCATAACTGTGAATCTGAGCTACGGCATCGTCCCATTGCTGCTGCACTTGCTGACTTGAAGCGCCTTTGTGTATGACTTTGAGTTCGAGTATGTAGCTGTGCTGCGTGGCATAGTGTGTGAGGTCGGGCAGGAGGAAGAAGTCGCAGTAGCCATGGTTGAGTTCGAGTTCGGGAGCGGTGTAGTAATAATTCGTCATGCTAAAGTATGCCATGAAGAAGCCTTGCAAATTGCGCTCCGACTCTATGGCATCGCGCACCGAAGATAGCTTGGCATAAGAATCGGCCATGAATTTAAGACATTTTCGCCATTCACCCTCATAGGCCATCTCATAGAAGCCGTCGTCCAGTTGCATAGTGTTGACGTAGCTACGATTCTGAAAATCCTCAAGCAGATAGCCGTAGTACTGCTTTCGCACGTTATTATTGGGGATGCCAAGCACCAAGCGTTCACCACGTGTGCCCTTGATAGTAAGCATGCCATAATAATAGAGCAAACTCGGGAAGAACTGCACTTTGGGGATCTGATAGGCCGAGAACGATTCGAATAGCTCACACACGATTTCTCCCTCTTCGGCTATTTTGCTGATGAGTCCTTTACGCTCGCCATCCAACTTGTCGAATTGCAAGAGTTTCTGCATTTTCCCATAGTCTATCTTGGTGTTAGGATCGATCATCTGCTTAGGTGCACAACCATAACTCATATAGTTGCGCAGATAGTATAGCACCATGTCGGTATTGAACACACGGTCCCGACCATGCAAAGATTCCTCTGAGAAGCAATAGCCATCATACCATGGCTCCATGTCTTTTATGGCAAACTCCACATCAAAGTCGGCTGGCAATTTGCCATGATCTTTATAATACTCAAACATGGTGCGTACATCGCTCGTGGTAAAACCGAGTATATTGTTAAACTGCGGTTTAGTGGCAATGTTCCAACCGATGTTGAATCCACTCGTCACATCGTCTAACGTCACAGGACTTACTCCGGTCATAAATATACGATCGAAGTTGCCCTTAAATTTCTTGAATATATCTCGATAGAAGCCATCAGCATGCGTTATGGCATGATATACAGCCTCGCCTTGTTCGTTGAGGATGGTATTCGTAAAATTGTCGTACTCATCGATGATGAGGAAAAGCATGTTGCCTTGTTCTGCAGAGTAGTTGCATAATATGTCTAACTTATCTGCAAAGGATTCACTATTAGCAATTTGTGCAGTTATGTCGGCAGGATAAAACTCAGAATAGCGATGCACGAAAGAATCAATTCGCTTGCTACAATAGGAATCGAATCGGCGCTCAATCTTACTAATATCTCCGCCTACTTGTGAGAAATCCAGATAAAGGATGAAATATTTCCCTTGCAGCGCTGTGGGATGCTGAGCAATCCACAAGTCACCAAACAATTCTTTAAAGCGATCCTTTAATTTGCAGTCGTAATAAGCACGCATCATGCTGACGAGCAGGCTCTTGCCAAAACGACGCGGACGAGTGAAGAACAGATAGCGAGCTTCATCCTCAATCATGGGCAAGTACATCGTCTTGTCCACATAATACAGATTATTTGTTCTAATATCCACAAAGTCGGACACACCGTAGGGCACTTGTTTTACTCCTTTATTCATAACATATACTGCTTTTGCCTACAAACTTACTGATTTTTATTCATTCTGCAATGTTCACAAAGCGTGGCATACTAAAGATTTCTTGAATAATGCTAAAGCATCAATTCAACCCGTTGGCGGAATTCTTGGCTAACGGATAAACAAGTTAACAAGTAAAAATATCTTAGACTACTTGTTTCGTTAAAAACGAGAACGATTAAACTTGACATACTTACCTGTTCACCTGTTAACTTGTCAACCCGTTTACAAATTCCGCCAACACGTTCATTTCACTCCTTCACAAAGCGCCGTACCTTTTGCAAGGGTATGCCAAAGTTGAAATTGTCTGTACCATTGAGCTTGGCGAAGTTGACGCCTACGAGGTTGCCGCGCTCATCTACTACGGGGCTTCCACTCGAACCTTGCATCGTGGGAATGCTGTAGAGCAAACGAGTGCCATCGGGCATTTGCGTGATTCGTCCACCCGTCATCTGTACCTTGATGCCCTTGCGCGTGTTGGCAAGGACGATGCCTGCGTTGAAGCCTATCATGTAGAGCTTCTGGTCTATCTTGGGAGCGTCGGGCGAGGGAGTGTTGCTCTTTTTCTTGAAGATGTTCCACCAGTGCGACTGATCTTTTCGGCCTTCTACGGGAAATACGTAGCACTTATCGGGCGTCTTCTCCGTGCGGAGCTGCAGAAGCGCCAGGTCGGTCTCTTCGTCTGGCGAGAGGCGCACCACATTGCAAGGGTTCGTTCCGAGGAAGTCGCTCTCTGTGCTGACGTAAGAGTCGTTGTAGGCAATGCCCAATTCGCAGATGGGATGGATGGTAATACTGGACGGATCGAGCTGATCGCCCACTCCATTGCGCGCCTGCATCGCGACATTATATTGTTGCTGCAATTGGCTCTGCTCGTTTTCTATCTGGCTCACTCTCTCTTGGTCCACTTCCACATTGCCCCAAAAGTCTTCGCTTACGCACTCCTGCTTTTGGCTTTCGAGGGCATCGTACTGCTCGGAGAGTTCGTTCATGCGGGCTTCGTAGAGAGCCTTCACGTAGCGTATGATGTTCATGAGGCTTTGCTTCACCTGTGCTTCGTCGATGATGGGCGAAGCTACGTGTCGATTGGTGAGCAGCAGTCCGCGATCGTTGATGAAGAAGGCGGTACCCGTCAGGTAGCCACAATTCTTGCGTATCTCGTTGATATCGTCGGTGAGTCCGGTGAGCGTACCATCCTCTTCGATGCTTGTGAAATAGAGGTGTTCGCCGCTGGGAAGCGTCACGTTGTAATAGTACTTATTGAGCACCATGACCACTCCCGAAGCTTCTTCCTTGTAGAGTTCTTCGGGCGTAGGCGGTTCATTTGAGCAGGCTGTAAGCAATAGGCTTATGAGCAGCGAGAGAAGATAGAGAGTTGTTTGTTTCATATGATGTGGTACTTATCTTATGCAAAGATAATGCAAATCGAATGCAGAACATCAAGCTTGCTTGAATGTTATGCTGAGATGCAGCTTATCTTAATGCAAAGATAATATACTTTCGAGTTTCATCCCAAAAAGAGTGTACAAACTGTTCACTTTTACTAAAGTTTCTGATTTGACAGCGCGGGCTGAAAGCCCAATGAAATCCATAGCCCAAGGCAACGCCTTGGGTAGGAATCAAGCAGGAATGATACGCCCTGTAAGGGCAGAAGTAAGGACAATATATTAGTACTTTTGCCCTTACAGGGTGTAACTACACTGTCTACGGGATACCCTGGGCGTTGCCCTGGGCTATGGATTTCATTGGGCTTTCAGCCCGCCTATACTAAATCCGAAACTTGAAACTTTTATTTCTGCAAACTTAAGTCAGTCCCTTACGCGCGCGCATTACAGCCATTTTTGTTTGGAAGTTCTTACACTTACCGCCTAAAAACGACTGACAACCCTGAAAATCAACAGATTAGATATAGAAACATCTGTCACTAATCCCTCACTTATCTTACACTCAGCGTCACTTCACTATCTCTTGACACAAGAAAAATTATCCCTTGGAAGAGGAAAAATTAGTCCTGGGAACAGGAAAAATTATCCCTTGGAAGAGAAAATACTCATCCAAGGGATAATTTCAAGAGCAAAATGCCTCAACAAATGGCTCGTCCACCACTGCTATGCTGCAGAAGGATGTGCAAGCAAACGTGCATGCAGAGTGTAGGAAAAGTGCAAGTACATGCACTCCGTACTTCACTGAATATCAATGTATTTCAAACCAAAAGTGACGGATGAGGGAGAGACGGAGACAAAAACTTGCTGATACACGCGCGTACGCGTGAGGAAGAGTACTACTTTCAATGAAGAAAGTCTCTTTGCGCTTCGCGCGGTATTTTGAACATTAATTGCCATTAATTAGACATTAATTATTCGTTAATACTTCC
>CALEKA010000011.1 GCA_937898715.1 uncultured Prevotella sp. | reverse complement strand
GCTTGATTGCATTCGACTTGCACGATGATTCAGCCCGCCCATTCTAAATCCGAAATTTGAATTATATATACTCCGAGGCTGCTTTTCGTGCTGTATAAATGCTCTATTCCTTTGTATGCTAACGATCTTTATCGTTGCACTCTAATGATCTTTATCGTTGCACTCTAATGATCTTTATCATTAGCACTTAATGATCTTCATCATTAGCATTTAATGATCTTCATCGTTAGCACTTAATGATGAAGATCACGAGGATATATGGGTATGGGCATCAGATTGATGCGCATCTTATAGTCATGCATCTGTGTGTAATGTATGGATTCTTTTACTCACTGCTTAATGTAATGTGGTGACGCTCAGCCATTTTGCGCATATTGATGATGCCGTAGCGCATACGTCCTAAGGCTGTGTTGATGCTTACGCCCGTAATGTCGGAAATCTCTTTGAAACTCAACTCTTGATAAAACCGCATATAGACCACTTCGCGTTGGTCGTCGGGCAGATGATCCATAAGATTGCGCACGTCGCGTAGGATCTGCTCGTTGGCCATTTCGCTTTCGTGGTTTTTTACGCTGAGCTGTGTGAGGCCTTGCCAACTATTTTCTTTTCCATCTTCGTAGATGGTAGGCTCGTTTTTCTCCGTGCGGAATTGATCGATGAGCAGGTTGTGAGCAATGCGTGTGAGCCAGGCATAAAATTTCCCTGTCTCTTGATATCGACCTTGACGTAACGTCACGATAGCTCTGACAAACGTTTCCTGAAAGAGATCGTCTGCCATATCATCGTTTTTTGTATAAAATGTGAGGTAGGAATAGAGCCTATCTTTATAGCGCAACAAAAGCTCGTCAAAAGCTTCGTTCTGACCAGCGCAAAAAAGGCGCACCAACTCATTGTCGGCCGTGTTGCTATATGTTGTCATTACTTATTACAGATTGGTTTGAAGTAATGTCTTATCGATAGGCTTTTACGTTTTAGAGTGTGAGTATTGTAATGCACCAGAGACCTTGGGAATGTACATTCTGCCTCTTTTACATGTCTTCTACTGCAAATGTAATGCTTTTGTTCGAATTGACAAGTTTTTGTTTTTATAATTTTCATATATAACCGAAGTTTCGGATTCGACAAAGCGGGTTGAATTATCGTGCAAGTCGTTCATGCTAAGCCTGAAACTTCAGTAAAACCTAATTCAGAAGCGTTACTATATATAATAGGACATGAGTTCGTTATGCTCTATATTGCGTATTTATTTGCTTCTTTTTATTCCGCTATTTTATTTTAAGTTTCTAAGTGTTAGTATTGATTCGTTTAATGTAACTTTGTTGCAAAATAAATCCTATGATGAGATACACTCCTTATAGTTCTTTCTTAAAGAAATATTTCGATGTGAAAGTTCAAAAGTTGCCCCTCGATGTGGGCGCTACTTGTCCTGTTCGTGATGGTCGACTCTCGCGAAGGGGGTGTAGTTTCTGCAATGCAGTGAGTTTCTCACCCAATGTGTGTCTACACGGAAAGGAGGTGAAAGAGCAACTATTGCGTAATATTCGCTTCTTTGAAAGAAAGACTTCTGGGCATGAAGTGTGTTACTTAGCTTATTTTCAGTCAGGTACGAATACGTATGCTCCGCTTCCCACAATGGCTTCCCTTATTGAGGCTGCTTTGATGGTCGATGGCGTCAAGGGAGTAGTCTTAGCTACCCGTCCCGATTGTCTGTCTGAAGAATGGTTAGCTTATCTGCAGCTTCTTGCCGATAAAACTTTTGTCATGATAGAACTCGGAGTGGAGTCTGTGAGCAATGAAGTGCTTGATAGGGTGGGGCGCGGACATCATGTCGAAGATTCTGAGCGCGCCATCTCTTTGCTTCACGAGCGAAATATTCCTGTCTGTTTGCATTTTATCTTAGGTCTACCAGGAGATTCACGTGAGAGCATGCTCTCTCAAGCGGATTTTGCTAATCGCAATCATGCAGAGGTCATTAAGCTTCATCAACTGCAGATTCTTCGAGGTTCTATTATGGCAGAAGAGTATAAACATTTTCCTCAGAAGTTCCACCTGTTTGGTATGGAAGAGTATGTTTCTTTGCTGGCCGACTATTTAGAACGACTCGGTCCTTCCACCGCGGTAGAACGTTTTGTCTCACAATCTCCTGCTGGGCAACTGATAGCGCCACGATGGGGTGTAAAAAATGATCAGGTGACGCTTGCTCTCCAAAAGGAGTTGGAGAAGAGAAATTCCATACAAGGCAGTTTTCATGCTTCAATGTCCTCAAAAATCTCCCATTAATATGCATCTTGTCAGTGAATTATATCTTGACAGTTGTTCGGATAGAATATTATAAATGAATGGTGAAGTATGGAATTCCTGTTTGAGTATTATA
Organism: uncultured Prevotella sp.; assembly: GCA_937898715.1. Lineage (GTDB taxonomy): Bacteria > Bacteroidota > Bacteroidia > Bacteroidales > Bacteroidaceae > Alloprevotella. Next base: position 28,889 of record CALEKA010000011.1, on the reverse strand, counting down.
AAATAGTTGATAACTAAGCTTAAATAGATATTTGTGAGTAATAAACTTTGACAATGACATATATTCTGAAAAAGTTTTTATGAGTGAAGAACGTCCTATTGTGATAATTTGATGCTCGTTCTTCTGCTATATAACAAGTGCAGGCTGGGGTGGGCATGATGGTAGGGCGTTCTGATCTTATGTCACTATAAGGAATCTACTTTTGAGGAAAGGCTTACTATTTTACTAAAGATGTATGATGTCTGAATTTTACTCAGCGAGAAAGATGATGCCAATGGTCAGAAAGCTTGATTGCTATGCTCGGAGTGCTCGCATGTTTGGGACAAAATATGGGCTGTGATCGTTATTCGTGTAGTCTTACTCTGTAGGGTGCTGCCAATTACGGTTGAAAGAATCAATACTGCGAAGCGCTGTTGAACTAAACTGTGCCTATTATCCTACTCGTAGTAGGTGGGCTGATCTGTGTATTTGATAGAACTATCTCAGAAAAAATCAATAAATGTAATCAAACTGTTTGAAATTCTTACAATTATGTCGCTTCATTGCAAAGTTCATTTGATTATTAGGGGTTGTAAAGCACAAAAGCATTAACATTTTGCCTAAAAGGTAGTCTTAATAATTCTTAATAGTATGAAAGAATGTGGTGTTTTGTTCGTTCGCCCCATAAAAAAACTATTAAATTTGCAGATAATTCATGTACTGAGCTATCGTCAAATCGGCGGAAGATTCATGATGTGAAGAATGGCCCAAAAGTCCCTAAACACTGAGAAAATCGTGTTCATGGGAAGGCTAATACTCTAAATTATTGATATTCAGGCAGAACAGTATGTCCGCCTGTCAGCATATTTCCACAAAGTAAACAAAAAAATAAAATAATTAATCCAATAAAATGCGTATGAAAAACCGTTTTTGCAGAATTGGTAAGTCGCTGATCGGTGCGGCGTGCTTGCTTTCGACTTGCGGCATTACGTATTCTTGTTCTGATGATTACGACTTGGATGAAACCAAGCCGAGCTTCTTAGGACAGAGTATTTATGACGAGTTGAAAAACCGTCAGGATCGTAAGTTTACGACTGTAATTAGGTTGATTGACGATCTGGATTATAAGGATGTGTTGTCTAAGACGGGTAGTAAAACACTGTTCGTTGCCGACGATGATGCCTATAGCCAGTTCTTTGCAAACAACAGTTGGGGTGTATCTCGTTATGAGGACCTCTCAAAGAGCCAGAAGAAGCTGCTTCTCTATGGCTCAATGCTCGACAATGCTTATGTGCTCGAAATGCTGAGTACTATCCAGGGACCTGTGAAGAATCTCTGTCTTCGTCAGCTCTCTACATTGTCTGTAACTGACTCCGTGCCTTATTATAATTGGCAGGATCTTCCTAACAACTTGAACAATAATGATGGTCAGGCTATTACGCCGGATAAGCGTTATTGGGATAACTATCGTAAGGAAGCTAAAGGTGGTATCTATATGGTGACGGATAAGACCACGCCTATGATGACTCACTTCCTGCAGGCTCAGATGAATGAAAAAATTATCAAGCCAAGTGATATCTCATTCATCCTCGGTCTTGATGGCACAGATAAGGCATGGCATGATAATGCTAACCGTAGCTTTATCTTTAGCTCAGAAATTGTTGAGCCTGACGTAACTTGTTTGAATGGTTACTATCATGTGGTCGATAAGGTAATGGTGCCTCCTACAAGTATGGCAGATATGATCAGTAAAAATCCTGATACTCACTACATTGCTGCTATGCTCGACCGCTTTAGCGCACCTTATTATGACGGTACAATTACTCAGGCTTACAACCAACTTCCCGATACAAAGGTGAAGGTTGACTCTGTATTCCAGAAGCTCTATATCGCTCAGCGTGGCCAGTTAGGCAACGTTAGCAAAGATCCTTCTGGTGAAGCTTTGGGTAGTGACGTTTCTCGTCTTTCGTTCGATCCAGGATGGAATGCATATACCGTACCCAACTCTACCAAGGAGCAGGATATGGGTGCTATGTTTATCCCCTCTGATGAAGCTGTGGAGCAGTACTTCCTCCATGGTGTAGGTCGTTCGCTTATTCAGAACTACGCACATAAAGACAATACTGCAGAAAACTTGCTTGAAAATCTTTATCAGATTCCTCAAAATATCCTCGTGAAGTTGATCAACAACATGATGAAGGAATCTTTCAATGCAAGTGTTCCCAGTAAATACCTCTCTGTGATGAACTCTGCTCAGGATCAGATGTTTAGTCAGTACAATACAGAGCAGGATTTCAAGAATGCTATCAAGCAAGTAATGGTGGCAAATAATGGTGTGGTATACGTGATGAATGATCTCATCCCGCCTCCTGACTATGCTTCTGTATCTGGTCCGGTGCTTACCGATCAGAGCACTCGTGTATTCAACACCGTGCTTCACGCTGATGATAACTTCATCACAAGCAACTACAGCAGTGCTCCTTTGCGTAAGTTCTATAGCACATATCTGCTCGCCATGCAGTCACACTTTACACTCTTTGTACCTGTAGACAAGGGCTTGGCAGAACATGGCTATGTAGATCCTGTTAGCTTTACTTCAGGTGTCCGCACAAATTACAGATTCTGGTCTATGTCTCCTCAGGATGTAGGTAAAACTACCAGTGCTGTTGTTGGTGTAAATGCAGCAGCGTATAAGTATAAGTTTGATACTGACTTCACTGTAGCAGATGCTGAAAAGGCTACTTCTGCTCAGGGTGGTATGGTTCAGATCGAAAGTAAGGCAAATGAAAATGTCAACAGCGGCTGGGGTAAGACAAAACGCCAGATGCTTACCGATATGGTTGACCAGCACATTTTGGTTCACAATGATGGTGACGAAATGGTTGATGGCAATCGCAACTACTATGTAGCTCGTAGTGGTGCTCCTATTCATATCTCTAAGTTGGGATCTAATCCCGCAGAAGGTGTAGGAATGGAAGTAGAAGGTGGTCTGCAAGCATATCTCAATGGTGATAGCAACGCTGATAATGACTTTACTTGTAAGGTAGAGAAGGGTTATGATCTTTCTCAGGGTTATGGTAATGGTCATACGTTCTTCTTGGATCGTCCGATGCAGCCTACTATATATAATGTACAGCAGGTGCTCAGCACCATGGCTAATCCTTCGCTCGGCTATACGAAGTTCGCTTCTATGTGTAAGGAACTCGTTTATGGCGCTAACGAAGAACTTCTTGCGAAGATTTTCCCTGAAGAATACGCACAGACAGATACTTGGAGTACAGAGAAACAAAAGTATGCTATTTATGCAAGTTCTTCGAAGGGCGGACGTTACACTGCTTCACAAACTAATTTGATCCGTTTCTTCAACAACTATCGTTATACAATCTTCGTTCCTTCTGACGAAGCCATCGATCAAGCTATCAGTGAGGGCCTGCCCACACTCAGTTCCATCGAGGAGTTCTGCAACAATCCTGAAAACCTTGTAGGTGGTAAACTCACAGACGAAGCAAAGGCAAAGGCTCAAGCTATGTATACTTGCTTGGTTAACTTCTTGAAGTACCACTTCATCGATCAGTCATACTTTGTAGACAAATATACTGATAGCAAGGTTACATTGAGTCAGTCTGCTTGTTCTGACGAAGTGAAGAAAACATTCATTCCTGTAGCTATCAAGCACGTAGCTGGTGGTCTTGAGGTATTCGATGCTCGTTCAATGAGTCGTCTCAGTTCAAGTGGCAGCTATGAAAATACAGGTGGTGTAATCAACAATACGCATGCAAATGTGAAGACTGATAATCGTGCTCTCTTCAACCAGTTCGCTCGTGATTATGAGACTGATGAGACTGCTAATTCTGCACGTGAAATCAAATCTTCATCCTACGTTGTACTTCACACATTGAAGGACAAAGAATTCTTGCTCTTCGATGCCAACCTCGAAGGTAACTTCGCTAAGCGTTGGGCTACTACAGCAGAGGCTAAAGCGTTTGTTAAGAAGTTCAGACTCAAGAAATAAAAACTGATATTATGAATAACATAAAGTTCCTATTGACGCTGGTCTTGTGCTTCTTTTGTGCTTTAGCTGCTAATGCACAGAAGCGCATCTCGGGACGTGTCTGGAGTAAGGCAGACGGTCCTATCGTAATGGCGTATGTAGTTGAGCAGGATAAGAACAATCGTAACGTTACTGCTGCACAGACTGATGCAAATGGTAACTTCTCTATGGTTGTGAAGAATCCAGCTAACAGACTGCGTATCTCTTACATCGGCTACCAGACGAAGATTCTTCCGATTGGTGGCAACTCGCATTTCAATGTAGAACTCATTGATAAGAATACGTTCAAGAGCGCAGAGGTTACCGTGACTCGTAAGACTCGTTCTAATGGTCTCGTAATCCCTGAAAGAGAAATCTCTACCGCTCAGCAGACTCTCGATATGGACCAAATGGCTGGTCTTTCGTTTGAGACTGCAGCCGACGCTCTCCAGGGTGAGATCGCCGGTTTGGATATCGTATCTAATTCTGGTAACTTGGGTTCTGGATCTACCATGCGTTTGCGTGGTGTATCTTCTATTAATGGTAGTCAGGAACCGTTGATCGTAGTGGATGGTAACATCCTTGAAGACTACGATAATAGCGATCTCGACCTTGACAATATGGATAACGAAGAGCAATTTGCAACACTCTTGCAGGTGGCTCCTGAGGATATCCAGAGCATCAAGGTGTTGAAAGATGCTGCTGCAACGGCTATTTGGGGTGCACGTGGTTCGAATGGTGTAATCGAAATCAACACTCGTCGTGGTGCACGTGGTAAAACAAAGGTGAACTTCAGCTATCGTTTCTCTGGTTCATGGCAGCCCTCGGGCATGAAGATGCTCGATGGTGATGGCTATACCATGATGTTGAAGGAAGCTTATCACAATCCTCGTACTCTTACTGATGAGCAGTCGAGCATCGTGGAAATCATGTACCGTCAGGACTATCCTACCTATTATTATAACTACAACAAGAATACCGACTGGTTTAAGGAAGTAACTCAGTTCGGTCAGACTCACAACTATGGTGTGTCTGTATCAGGTGGTGGTGAAAAGGCACAGTTCCGTGTGTCTGGTACTTACGACCATGAGACAGGTACTATCATCAAGCAGGCTCTCGATCGTTTGACCACCCGCTTGGTGTTGGACTACTATGTATCTGACCGTATCAAGTTCTCTTCTAACTTTGCTTTGACTTATACAAAGAATAAGAAGAACAATCCTAACAGCATCCTTTCTCGTGCATACAACGCTATGCCTAATATGAGCGTCTATGCTTACGACAACAACGGACAGCAGACTGGCGACTACTATATCATGCCTCCTATTGCTTCCGGTACAGGCTTGGAAAGCGCTGTTAATGCTGGTCGTACATCTTACTATTTGAGCGACATGATTAGCAATGGTAACCCTGTTGCTATGGCTAATCAAGCATGGTATCACGAATCTACTTATACCATTCAGCCTCAGTTCCAGTTGGAATACAAGTTCTTGGGTAAGAACGACGATGAGACTCAGTTGGATTATAAGGGTGAGGTTTACATGAATGCTTACACCTTCTCTTCTGAAGCTTATTCTCCTGGTTCGCTTACCACTTCTACTTGGAGCGATGGTATTAATACTTTGAGCAATGGTGAGAGCAAGAGCCTTTCGTTCACTACTCGTCACCGCTTGTGGTTCCATCCTCACTTTGCTAACACTGATCACCAACTTCAGATGATGGCTCAGTTTGAGATCAATACCAACACAAGCTCAAATCAGTCACACTCTACTTCAGGTGTAACAGGTGGTATTACTGATCCTACGGTAAATGGTTACCTTACAGGTTCTTCATCAGGTACTGGTAAGGGACATAGTGCTGCTGCATTGGCTTCTTTGCACTATGCATTCGGTTCTAAGTATATCTTCGACTTCACTCTCCGTGCCGATGGTAGTACTCGCTTCGGTTCTGGTAACAAATGGGGCTTCTTCCCTGGTATATCAGGACGTTGGAACATTTCTGACGAAGCTTTCTTCAAGCCTTTGAAGAAGGTAGTCAGCATGTTGGCTGTTGCTCCAGGTTGGGGTATTACGGGTAACTCTCCTTCAAGCGAAGGTCTGATGTACAATAAGTACGACCGCAACGACCGTACTTATAATGGCACACAGGTTATGATCCCCAGCAACTTGAAGTTGACTCAGATCCGTTGGGAAAAGACGAAGTCTTGGAACGTTGGTGTAGATTTGGGCTTGTTCGAAGATTTGATTAAGTTCAACTTGAACGTTTACAACCGTAAGACAACTGACCTTCTTAATGGTGGTGTACGTGTTCCCTCTACTACAGGTTTCTCAAGGCTTGAGTGGGCCAACGTAGGTGATATGGAGAACAAGGGTTGGGAACTCTATGCCAACACTCGCGAAATCTTCAAGATTGGCAAGTTCAGCATGAAGCTTCGTGGTAACATTGCTCAGAACTTGAACACCATTACTCGTATGGATGCTTCCGTTTTGGCTTCTTACAATACGGATATCACTTACACTAATGGTGAAATCATGAAGCGTGTACAGGTAGGTAACGCTTTAGGTGGTATCTATGGTTTCAAGTTTAAGGGCGTATATGCTTACGACTATGATCACAATGGTTACTTCCAGGATATCAATGGCGAAGCCAACCCGAAGAACAATTGGACTGACCAGTATGGCAACCCCAACACAGCTGCAGGCAACTTGGATGCAAGTAAGTGGGTAAGTGACAAGAGTCAGGCTCGTCCTTGGTTGGCACAGTCTACTCCTATCGTATTCGATGCTAATGGCAACGTAGTATACGATAAGAATGGTAACCCGCTTCCTATGTACTTCAACTATGGTGGTAAGAACTACCAGTTCGATGGTGGTGATGCTATCTATGAAGATATCAACCATGATGGTAACATCGATGAACTCGACGTTGTTTACTTAGGTACTTCTAATCCTAAGCTCAATGGTGGTTTTGGTGTAGACTTCCGTTATGGCCGTTGGGAATTGAAGACTTCTTTCAACTTCCGTGTAGGTAATAAGATCATCAACTTGGCTCGTCTGAATGCTGAGAGCATGACAAGCAATAAGAACCAGAGCGCTGCTGTAAGTCATCGTTGGCGTAAGAATGGTCAGGAAACCACCATTCCTCACGCAATGAACTCTAACGTTAAGGCTACTTATAACTCCTTGGTGAGCGATCGCTACGTTGAGCCCGGTGACTTCCTCCGCTTCCAGTACTTCCAGATTGCTTATAGCGTAGCTCCTGAAAAGTTGAAGAAGATTGGTTTCAGTTCGTTGAGAATCTCTGCATCTGGTAACAACCTCATCTTCTGGTCTAAGTACTCAGGTGTGGATCCTGAACACTCAGCAAGTGGCTATAGCCCTGCTATCGATAGTTCACAGACTCCGCGTTCACGCTCATTCACTTTCAGCTTGAACTTCGGTTTCTAAGAACAACTAACGAGAAGGACAAAGGGTGTGCGACTACACCTTGTTCGAACATCCTTTGGCCTTCTCTATCCAATCACTCTTCCTTCGTAAGATTTAAGAGAGACTCAATATGAAAAATAAGAATATATATACAAAACTTCTTCTGGCTGGCAGTTTGTGCTTGATGAGTGGTGCGTTGTCTTCATGCAACGACTTTCTTACGCTGCTCCCTACAAACCAGTTGCCTGAAGAAAACTTCTGGCAGGATGAGTCCGACTTGGACAATGTGCGTGCCTCTGGTTACGATAAGTTAGCTCAGCCCGCTACTATAACGAAGATTATTCAGTGGGGTGAACTCCGTGCAGATAACCTTACGCTGAACTCAATCTCTAATACCGACATCTCTTATTTGCAGGATGCTGTGCTTCAGCCCAACAACTCTATGTTTGATTGGTCTGCATTCTATGCTGGTATCAACTATTGTAACTTGGTGCTTGAAAAGGGTGCGGAGATGACTACTCCTGGTAAGGAGGTCGATCCCGGCTTTACTCGTTCTGACTACACCAAGTATCAGGCAGAGATGACAGCGCTTCGTTCGCTCTACTATTTCTACCTCGTTAAGTCATTCCGTGACGTTCCCTACATTACATCTTCTATTCGTACGGATGAGCAGGCATTGTCTATCAAGCCCGCTGCCACTCCAGGTGTTGCCATCTTGGGCGATTGCATTGCTCAACTCGAAGCGGTAGTTAATTACGCTCCCGACAACTATGGTGATAATTCCGAAAACAAGGGGCGCTTCACTAAGAAAAGTGTGAATGCCTTGATCGCTGATATGTCGTTGTGGCGTGCTTGCATGCTCAAGGATTATATGAGCAAAGAGCAGTCTACTTATGTCAATACGACGGATGTAGCTGCAACAGATGAACAGGGTAACGCAACCTCTGGCTATAAGACAGCTGATGGTACAACGATAGATAATTCTTACTGCAACGCTCAAAGCAAAATCTATCTGGAAAAGGCTAAGGACTATGCTCAGCGTGTAATCAAGCAGATGCAAGATGATCGTGATAAGCGTATCCGTGAGTCTACTTCCGTGGTATCTGATGAAGAGAAAAACCAGAAATATCCTCTCTATCTGAATGATAGAAACTCTACTGTAATCACTGACAATGCTTACTCAAAAAACTTTGGTCAGCAGAATTCTGACGAAAGTATTCTTGAGTTGCAGTATGATGGTTCGGTTACAAAGAGTACTTATTACAACTCACTCTATTCATCGTATAGTAACAATTCATTCGTACCGGGTACAATGACCTTGTCAAATGTTCTGACATCGTCAGCTTCTACAGTTAATCCGACTACAGGCTTTGGTAAGACAGATTTACGTCTCATTGAGACTTGCTACTATCCTTCTTCAGAGGCCAGCAAGCCTATCTCTAAGTTTATTGCTCGTACAGTCGATACAGGTAATAGTGAAGACTTGACCTCTCAGCAGGGATTCTCTGGCGTGTCTGCTCGTACCTCAGAGTCAATGGATGCTCACTGGCCCGTATACCGCTTGACCGACATCATGTTGATTAAGGCAGAGGCTATCGCTCGTCTGGCTATTGTGAATGGAGTTTCTACTGATGCACAGAAGACGGAACTCCTCGAAGGCTTTGAATTGACCAACGAGATCTTTAAGCGTAACAATCCTGCTTTGGTTACCACAGCCGAAGCTAAGACTAATACAAATAAGAAAGACTTAGGCTGCAGCCGTCTGGATGGTGATGCTTATTGCAAGGACGATAAGGGTAATATCAACAAAACGGGTAGCGACCTTCTCAACCTCGTTTACAGAGAGCGTCAGCGTGAATTCGTTGGTGAAGGAAAACGTTGGTATGACTTGGTAAGACAAGCAGAGTACTCTTATGTGTCGGACAACAAGTCAACAAGTTCAGCGCTTGCTTTCGGTAGCTTCAAGTCACAAGTTACAAGTCGTCTTTCAAAATTGCTCAGTCTCTACAATCCTATCTACGTTGAGGAACTCAAGGTAAATGGCGTAGGTTATACTGAGGGTGGTAAACTTGTACAGAATCCTATCTGGGAGCGTTACACTAAAAACTAATGTTGGATATGAAAACTACAATGTTGAATATAAGGAAATATCCCGTTTTCTTTAGCATCTTGCTTCTGCTGGGTGTTGCCTTTGCTTTTACTTCCTGCAAGGAAAATATTAGCAGCGACGACTATGCCATCAAGACCAAGAAAACGATCGATGATTATCTCGTTGATAGAAGTGAATTGTCTTCTATCAAAGCAATCTTCGACGAAGTAAAATTGGGTATTTCAGACAACGCTTCTGTTGTTAGTAGCGTGTTGTCTGCACGTGGTAATTATACGGTATTTGCTCCTACCAACGATGCCATTGCTGCTTATATTAAGGAAGTTACTGGTGAAGAATCTTCGGATCTTTCCAAACTGACTTATGCACAGAAGCAAGCCATTGCTCTGAACTGTATCATCGATAATGGTAGCAACAATGCTTATGAATTGGCAGACTTCCCTGTAAATGGTAACTTTGCTACAACGAACCTGCGTGATCGTCGTATCTTCTGTAAGCAAAATGATGAAGGCAACTACGTGCTTAATGATGTTGCCACTATCGTAGCTCAAAACATGGAAGCTTCTAATGGTATGCTTCATGAGGTAGATCACGTGATTGTGCCTTCTGACAAGTCTATTGCTGATTTGCTCAAGAGTGCAGAAAACATGCGCGTGATGTCGAAGCTGGTTACTGAAACAGGCTTTGCTGATTCACTCACGCTGAAGACTAATGAAGAAGATGAGTTCGAAAAGGAACATCTTACCAATGCTGGTACTACTAAGACTTCTGATGGTATCGCAGGTAAATTCACTTATCAGAGTAAGCGTGCTATTGGTTACACGGCTTTTGTGGAGACTGATCAGGTGCTTAATGCCGATTGGGGTATTCCTATGCCTATCTATGAAGGTGAAGAAATCACCAACTGGAATGAGATCCTTTCAGCTCTTAAGGCTAAATGTGAAGCTATCTATGGTACAGAAGATGCTGACAACTTGAAGAGCCCGAACAACGCTATCTATAAGTTTATGGCTTATCACGTCTTGGATGGCAAGTTGTCCATGGAAGACCGTTCAGCCGTTCACCACTGGAATGAGTATGGTTATAAGTGTGGTGAAAACTACACAGTGAAATCTTCTGAGCGCTACAAGGTGGATGTATGGGATTACTTCACCACCAAGTTAGGCTCATTAGTGAAGATTACTCACTTCTGTGATGAGACAAATGGTGATAACAACTTCTATCTGAATCGTGTATCTCAGTACAATACGACGTGGAAGGGTGGTTCAACGCTCGACCTCGGTAACTATGCATACCAAAAGTTGCTCTATGCTAACAATGATATGGGCAATGGCTTGAACGTACAAGTTAGCAACAAAAATGTGGTAGGTGAAACAACTTACGATAACGATGGTGCTAATGGTTATTACTTCCCCATCAATCACGTGCTTGTCAATAGCTCTGATGTGAAGGATGCTCTGAGTTCAGAACGTATGCGTATTGACTTTACTACGATGTTCCCTGAATTCATTTCTAACGATATCCGTGGTAACAGATACACTTACTTCCCTCAAGGCTACTTCAGTGGTATTACCAACGAGAGCACAAGCACAGAAATATACTACCTCCAAGAAGGTATGAAAAATGGTAATTTCGGTTGGAAGGACTATCAAGGTGATGAGTTTATCGTAACCGGACAGTACGACCTCGTTGTTAAGCTTCCGCGTGTTCCCAAGAGTGGTACTTATGAACTTCGTCTCGCAAGTTCTAATAATAGACTTCGTGGTATGGTTCAGGTATATATTGGTACTTCTCCAAGTAGAACGAATCCTATCGGATTGCCTATCGATATGCGTGAAACTCCCGAGATGATTCCAGGTACACCATGGGTGAACGATAAGGAATCACAGGGCGACCAATCTACTTGTCTCGAAAACGATCGTAACCTCCGTAATCAGGGTTATATGAAGGGTCCGCAGTACTTCCATATTAATGGAAAGGATGGCTCTGAACCCGTCCGCAATATTGCTGGTAATGGTAGTGAGGATGCTGCAGCTCTGCGTCGTATTTTGACAGCACAGTATTTCGATGCCAATCAGACTTATTACCTACGTTTCAAGTCTGCTATTCCTGACTACTCTAACTCGCAGTTGTTCCTCGACTACATCGAATTCGTACCTTCAAGTGTGTACAATGGTACAACGCCTGAGGATGTCTGGTAATATAAACAAGCACAATTTATCCTATCATGAAAATAAAATCAGTTCAAAAGGTCATGGGTGGAGTGCTTGGAGCAGCCATGCTCCTGGGCTTTGCTTCATGCTCTGACGACCACTATGATATCAAGACAGGAGGTGCCGCATCTGCCAATAACACCATTTGGCAGAACATTCAGGCCACTCCCCAACTTGATTCTCTGGGTATGATTCTGAATCGTGTCAGAGTTTATACCAAAGAAGAGGATACGAAACGTACAATGACGTATGCAGAACTCCTCAACACTCCTCAGTCGTTCACATTCTGGGCTCCGCTCAATGGTACTTATAACGCAAAGCACTATCTTGATCAATTGGATCAAGTAGAAACTCTGCGCAATGAGGGTAAAACTGATGCTGCCGACTTGTTGGAATACAACGTAAGTCTTCAGTTTGCTCAGAACCATTTGGCTCGTACCAACTTTGAGTCTCTGAAGGACGATCAGGATGTACGCCTCTTCAATGGTAAGTTGGTAACATACAACGCTGCTTCTGGTACCTTTAATGGTGTGAAGCTCGATGCTAATACACCCAACATTCCCTCTTCAAATGGTGTGCTCCACATCTTGGATGGTATATCTCCCTTCGCATATAACATTTATGACTATATGGGAGCTAATTCTTCGAATGGCGCACCTGAAACAGAGCGTATGGACTCTGTTTATGGCAAGTTGACTGATCCTTCAATCAACAAGCGTTACTTCGATGAAGGATCAAGTACTCCGGGTGCTATCGTAGATGGTAACATGGTCTACATCGACTCTGTCTATAGCTACACCAATGAGTATCTCAACCAGTCAAGTGCTCAGCCTAAGAATGAGGATAGTGTTTACATTGCTGTAATCCCCACAGATGCAGCATGGAAGGTGGCAAGTCCCAAGTTGGAGAAGTTGTATCAGTATGGCCAGACTTACAAGTATGGCTATAAGGGTGGTAACAATGCTGCTACTGCATTCCCTACTACTAAGAAATATACGAAGGATGAAGCAGACTCTTTGTGCACGTATAATGCGCAGAAGGCACTCATTACTTCCATGTATTTCTCTCCGTCAATATTTCCTCCTCGTTTCCAGAAAGAAGATGGTAAGATTGACCGATCTAAGATGGATGAGATCATTCAGTATGCTCTGACTGCCGACTCCTTGATTTCTACAAATGGCAAGGTGTTCTATAATCCTAATAAGGGTGGACGCAATCCTCTGTTTGGTAATGTAGAACCGGTTAAGGCTTCCAATGGTGTAATCTTCCCGGTATCTACTTACGATTTGGATCCTTCTTATTCATTTGTTGACAATAAGACCTTCGATATCACTTATGGTGGTAACATCGGTGATGCGTTCTCTGGTGGTACGTCGAATACGGGTACTACTGTCTATCTGAACGATGACAATACGGATCCTGAAATGAAGGACGAGTTGGACAAACTCGAAAATAAGGCTTATCGCTATTTCGAGTCAGATCGTGCATCTGCTCTTGACGTCTACATTCCTCTGACAGGTGTATTCAGCACCAAGTATAAGATCAGTGTTCAGATCCTTCCCAACCGTATCAATACGGAGAAGAAGATTTATGATACCTCTGGCGAAGAAGATGTTGAAATCATGCCGCAGACTCAGTTCTATGCTCAAGTCTATGGTGATGATGGTAAGCGTATCGGTAAAGCAAGTAGCTACTTTGATGTAAGTGACACTGAAATTAAGACTTACACACTCTTTGATTCAGTTGACTTTACAAAGTGCTATAACAGTTTGCCTTCTGACGTTACAAAGTGCTATCCTTTGTTGAGAATTTCTATCTCCAACAGAGGCGTGAACTACAGAAAGTACAATCAGGCATTGAGTATCACAAAAATCATTGTCACTCCAGTACATGAATAGCATCAAGTTTTAGGAGCGAGCCCGAACTCTTTCGGGTTGGGCTTCTCCTAATCCTTATTCAAACCTTAATATTGCAGATAATGAACAACAATAAGAAAATACACTTGATGCAGGGTACATTGAGAGCCGGTGTATGTATCTTCATGCTTTCCGGAGCTTGTGTACTTTCAGCGCAGACCCCTGACCACGGAAACAAGGCAACGAGTCCTGCAAAGACTGCACAAGCTGCACAGAAGAAAGCTCCTCAGTACAAGATGAAGGAGATTTCTGGTTACGTCTTTGATGGTGCCACCAAGAAGCCCTTAGGTGGTGTCAAGGTGCAATCACTCAACAATCGTTACTATACAGCTCTTACTGAAGACGATGGTAAGTATACGATTCGTGTGCCTGAGTTTGTTGAAGCTTTGTATATCAACGTTGATGGTTATAATCCTGCACAGATAGCAATCAAGGACGAAGACAATCAAAATGTCTATCTTACTTCTGGTATGAACAGTGACTTCTATCACGATGGCACTTCTATGAACAACAACCAGAAGATGATAATCAATGATCCCAACTCTCTTACCATTGAAAATGAAATGGAGAAGGGACTCTCTGGAGCCTTGCGCATCTTGAATCGTGGTGGTATGCCTGCTCAAGGCGCAGCAATGTTTATCAATGGTCTGAACTCTCTGAATGCTTCCGCTCAGCCCCTCGTAATCATCGATGGTGTGATGATGGATATGCAGTTTGACCGTACGAGCCTTCACCAGGGCTTTGTCAACAATGTGTTTAGCATCGTTGATCCCGATGACATCGAAAGTGTAGAAGTTATCAAGAATGGTACTTCTCTCTATGGTGCAAAGGGCGCTAATGGTGTATTGCTCATCACGACTCGTCGTGGACATAGCATGGAAACTCGTATTAACTTCCGTGCTTATGCAGGATTCGAAACTGCTCCTGAGCAGCTCAAGGTGATGAATGCAGGTCAGTACCGTAGCTATTTCTCTGAGTTGATCGGTACGCAGCCTAATCAGGAATACTTCGGTAGCAACAAGACCGTACCTTTCCTCAACGAAGATAAAAACTACTTCTTCTACGATCTTTATCACAATGAGACCGATTGGCAGAAGGACCTCTATCACAGCACATTTACTCAGAACTACAAGATCAGCGTAGATGGTGGTGATGATGTAGCTATGTATCATCTCTCTTTGGGTTACGCTCAGAGCGACGCAACAGCTAAGGAGAATGACTTCAATCGCTTGAACATCCGTTTCAATACGGACGTAAATATGTTCAAGAACTTCGTTACGGGCATTGACTTCGCTTATGCTCGTAATGCTTACAACCTCCGTGATAACGGTTGGGCAGAAAGCTATGCTAATAGCAACGTTTCTTCACCCAATGTGTTGGGCTTGATCCAGACTCCGTTTATCAGTCCTTATGCTTATTATATCCACTCTGATGGTAGCAACTTGAGCCTTGTACATTCTAATAATGTATATACAGGTAAGGTTTATAGCGATACCAACAATCCTTTGCGCTTTGCCAATAACTATGGTTACACCGGTTTGGCCAACCCGTATTGGATACTGCTGAATGGTGAGGGTGATAACAAGAACTATCAGGAACAGACCCAGTTTAATATCAATCTCTCTCCGAGCTATAAGATCAATCGTTACCTCACTGTGAAGGATCGCTTCAGCTACATCCTCAACCGTAGCAACGAGAAGTACTATTTGCCTAAGTATGGTACTCCTTCTAAGAGCGTAGAGGGCCTCGGTAGTGTAACCAGTGTCGTAAGTACACAGTTCGCTAAGGAAACAACCATCTACAACGATTTCAGTGTAGATTGGCATCGCAATTTCGGCGCACACGACATTGAAGTATTGGGTGGTTTCCGTTTGAACTCTTACTCGTACAGTGCAAGCCATATCAGTGGTTACAACAATGACCAGGATAAGATGCCTAATATGTCTTATTCACTTCAGTATAAGACCTATGGTGGTACCAACGATAAGTGGAATAACTTGGCATACTATGTAAATGCTGGTTACAACTTCCAGAATAAGTACTTCCTCACAGGTACGATGTCGATGGAATCTTCTTCTCGTTTTGGTAAGAAGGCAGATTCTGGCATTAAGCTCTGCGGTGTAACTTGGGGACTCTTCCCCTCATTGCAAGCAGCATGGTTGGTTTCATCTGAGAAGTGGTTTAACGTAAAGGGCATTGACTACTTGAAACTTACTGGTGGTTACGAAGTGAGTGGTAACGATAACATCGACTACTACGCTACTCGTACTTACTTCGCCAATACTCAGTTCTTGGATCGTGCAACAGCTTTGGTTCTCGAAAATATTCAGAATCCTAAGCTCCAGTGGGAGACTACTAAGCGCTACAACATCGGTCTGCAGGCAAGTGCTCTCAACAACCGTTTGAATTTCGCTATCGAATACTTCCATAGCAAGACAGATAATCTCTTGGTTCGTAAGGCAGTGAGTGATATCACAGGTTTGGCTTCAATGTGGTCGAACGATGGTTCTTTGAAGAACAATGGTGTTGACTTCAATGTAAATGCTATGCTCGTTCAGCACAAGGATTGGCGTTGGCAGGCTGGTTTCTCTATCGGTCATTACAAGAATGAGATCACTTCTCTTCCTGAATCTTCACTCAACACCATCAAGACTTATGCTCTCGATGAGAATGGTGTGAAGATAGCCGATTCTGAAACTCGCATCAAGGGTTATACTTCATCCATCTACGGAACCAATAATATCCTCACTACGGTAGGTCAAGCTGCAGGTGTGTTCTATGGTTATAAGACCAAGGGCGTGTTTGCAAGCGATGCTGAAGCCAAGGCTGCTGGTAAATATGGTTATCTGCGTTATCCCACAGGCATCTCGGAATCACCTTATCGTGACTTCAAGGCTGGTGACGTACATTTCGTAGATCAGAATGGTGATGGTTGGATCAACGAGGCCGATATGGTTGTAATTGGTGATCCTAATCCCGATATCTATGGTAATATCTATACCTCACTCAGCTGGAAGGGACTGAAGTTGGATGTCAACTTCAAGTACTCTTTGGGCAATGATGTATACAACTATCAGCGTTCACAGCTTGAATCGCTCAACACCAACTGGAACCAGACTACTGCTGCTGTTAATCGTTGGCGTTACGAAGGTCAAGTAACCGACATGCCTCGTGTTATGTCTACCTCAAGCGAACAGTGGGTCAACAACGAACGTTTCTCTGACCGCTGGATTGAGGATGGTTCTTACCTCAAGCTTAAGAACATCCGCCTTACTTATAAGATCCCTGTAAACCTCAGTTGGTTGCTCGGTCTTTCAGTATGGGGAGAGTGCAACAACGTGTTCACTGTCAGCAAGTATACCGGTTCAGATCCTGAGTTCTCTGCAGGAAACGGCGTACTCTATCAGGGTATTGATGCTGGTTATCTGCCTCAGAGTCGTAACTTCAGCCTCGGTGTGACCATCAACCTCTAATCGTAAAAGGAGTCGAGAGTGGGGAGTTCAGGAGTCCTGACTTCTCAACTCTCAACTCTCCACTCTCATAAAAATACAGCAATGAAACACAAATCGATTTTAAGTCTTCTGATCTTCCTGATGAGTTTCGGTATGTTTACCACCTCTTGCGAAGATATGTTGACACCAGATATGAATCGTTATGCCACGGAGTTCAGCGGTCGAGATTCTGTATACTTCTACCTTGGCATCGTGCGTAACGTTCAGGATATGGTAGAGCAGAACCAGTTGCTCGGAGACTTACGTAGCGACTTGGTTACTGGTACGGAATACAGTAGCGAGAATGTATCAGACATTATCGATTATAAGCATCAGACAAAGGATGGTGAAAACGACCTCCTCAATCGTGCCGCTTATTATAAGGTAATCAATCAGTGCAACTACTACTTAGCTAAGGTAGATACTTTCGCTCGTAAAAACGATCTTTACTATATGAAGCGTGAGTATGCACAGGTAGTCAATATCCGTGCATGGACTTACCTCCAGCTCGTTCAGACCTATGGTGAAGTTCCTTTCATCACCGCTCCTGTTGATAATGCCGATACGGGTTGGGAACGCACTGCTCCTAAGGCCAATGCCGACAACCTCGTAGACCTTCTGCGCGGCGACCTCGAGAAAGCACAAGTTATCGAGAACAACTCAAGCCTCGGTTATCCCCAGTATGGTGAGTTCAACTCTGGTAACTCAAACTTTAAGGTAAAGAGTCAATATCTACTCTTCTACTCTGACATCATTCTCGGTGATCTTTATTTGCTCCGCGGTAAGGACAAGAACGACTACGTAGAGGCTGCTAAGGCTTACTACGATTTCTTGAAGAAGAAAGCCGCTAAGAACGTCAATATTACTTCTGCAAGAGCATCGTTTGCTCAGAACCAAAATACAAATGGTACTTATTGGTACAACCCCGGTATCTCAGCTTGGGTAGCCAATGGCTTGGGCGCTACAGCTCTTAAGGACGAAAACATCACTATCGTACCTTCTGCAGCTAATAGCACATTCGGCCAAATCCTTACCAAAGTAGCAAGTGTATACGGTTTCGATGCTCACTCTACTAACACTACGACAAGTGGTTCAAGTTCATCAAGTGCCACCACATCAGGTTCTTTGACTGTTACTCCTAACTACAAGTCACGTCAGGTAGGTCCTTCTAATGCATACCTCGTGCTCAACCAGTCTCAGTTGTATTCCAACACTCAGACTACTGGTAATGAAGCAACAAGCATCAAGTACTACGATGGCGCAGGTGATGCTCGTATGTATGCTACCGTTCCTTACATCCAGACTACTGAAGGTCGCTTCCGTTATATTGTAAAGGATGCTCCTACCACAAGTGTCACTCGTGATGGCATTACCAAAGAATGGAACTTCAAGCACTACAAGTCAATCTATCGCTTGAATCAGATTTACTTGCGTTATGCAGAAGCTATCAACCGCGCAGGCTATCCTTCATTGGCATTCATGATTCTCCGCAATGGTATCAACCATGAATATATGCCTACCATCGGTGATTCTATTCGTTACGATGACCAAGCTAAGACTAAGCAAACAGTCTACTACACTGAGACAAGCAACGTAGCTCGTGCATGCAAGTATGTTGATATCAACGAACTTCGCCGTGCTAAGGAAGATCCTCAGTACAATCTCTACCTCAACTTCACATCAAGCGATTGGAATGGCTATGGTATCCATGAGCATGGTTGTGGTGCCACTTCTACTCTTGATAGCCTTTACAACTACTCAACTGCTGTAGCTACTCGTATCAAGGAAGAAGCTCTTCGTTCTAACACATTGACTGCAAGCGTTCGTCACAAGATAAACAAGCTCCTTCGTGAGGGCGAGCAGACAGGTACTGAAGAAGGTGGTACCGAAGAAGGTGGTGAAGAAACTCCTTCTATTGAGGAACAGCGTAAGGATTATACAGTAATAGATCCTGAGCCCGCTACAGAAGCCGATCCTGCAGAAATCAATGCAGTAGAAAGCTTGATCGCTGATGAGATGGCTCTTGAGACAGCCTACGAGGGAACTCGTATGTTCGATCTCATCCGTATTGCTCGTCACATGAACAATGATGCCTCACTTACAGCCGATTATGGTACAAAATGGTTGGCATGGAAGATTGCTCGTCGTGATCACAAGTACCAGGAAAGCGCAGAGAAGCCTTACTCTGAGAATTGGGTAAGCCCCATCTACGTAGATCCTACAGATTACGATCAGTCTCTTTATACCAAGTTGCTGAATCCCAGCAATTGGTATGTAGTGGCTCCTGAGAATAATTGATATTTCCTATTATCCTAATTAAATAAAGCTGCGTTGGCTCGATATGAGTCAACGCAGCTTTTGTGTACGTTAGTATCGTAGTTGAAGCTTTTGAGCTAACTTTCCCAATCTTACAGATTTCACGAATTAGGCTTTTGCCGTCTTTGTCAGCCTAATTCGATTCCGTCAAAGTGCTCTTTTCATCGATTCATTTCGTTCGATACACACACTCATTTCGTTCGATACACACATTCATATCGAACGAAATGAGTGTGTGTATCGAACGAAATGAGCGACTTGAAAGGGCAGTTTTGATGATCTCATTCAGTATTGTGAGTGATGCGTCTCATACTACGGCAAGAAGTGATCCAAAAGGCCGTGGGGTGAAGCGTCACGCTTCGGATTGCCGTGCGAGGCTCTATGTCGAGGTGTGGCAGAAGTTTTTTATTCTTTTTTACGCTGAATTGGGCTTCGAGCCCTTCGTCAGCGTGCCGAAGCGAGACGCTTCGCCCCCACTTCCTTTGAACTTGCTTTTTGATTCGTTGAAGATGCCGACGCGAGGACGCGTCGCCCACAGAACTAATTGAGAAGTCCTCTGAAGGCATTTCAGCAAGAATGTAATACTTAATACTTTATACTTTATACTTAATACTTGAACTTCATGGCGCGTCGCCCCCAGTAATGGCTGAACAGAATACAGATAACAGGTCTTTTTCCGTCTAAACGATAGAATATCCCCTAAAAATACATTGCACAACTATATGAAGTGCGTAATTATATAGGACATAAACTATTACACATCAAATAAAATCTTTATCTTTGCCCTATGATAGTATGTCGCTTCGTGCAGATATCTCTGATACTTGCCACGTAAAGTTCTACGTTGTATAAGCAAGAACGTTGTTACAATTAGAAGTCATAAGATTAAAGTTTTTCTTTCTTTTACTTTCAATTGTATATACTTTGCACTATCTTTGCATAAGATAGGCTGCGGCTCGGCATAACATTCAAGCAAGCTTGATGTCCTGCTCTCGCCTTGCACTATCTTTGCATAAGATAGGCTGCGGCTCGGCATAACATTCAAGCAAGCTTGATGTCCTGCTCTCGCCTTGCACTATCTTTGCATAAGATAGGCTGCGGCTCGGCAATATGAAAGAGACCGCTCTATTTTGAATAAACGAAAGATAACACATATTCTCGATAATAAAAAACATAACATATACATGGAATTTTCAGCAAAGCAAATAGCCGAGTACCTTGGTGGTACAGTCGAAGGCGATGAAAACGCTTCGGTAAAGACATTTGCCAAAATAGAGGAGGGTGTAAAAGGCGCCATCTCTTTCCTTGCTAATTTGCACTATGCACATTATCTGTACACCACAGAGTCAAGTATAGTATTGGTAAATAAAGACTTCGTCCCCGAAAAGGAAGTAAAAGCCACCTTGATTCGTGTGGATAATGCCTATGAAGCAATAGCACGTTTGCTCACGCTTTATCAGTCAACAGTACAGAAGCGTACGGGCATTCACCCCTTGGCTTTTGTAGCACCAAGTGTAAAGATTGGCTTAAATTCTTATGTAGGACCTTTTGCTTATATCGGTGAAAATGCTGTTGTAGGCGATCGTTGCCAGATATATTCAGGCGTGGTCATCGAAGAGCGTGCCACTGTAGGTGATGATTGCCTATTCTACCCGAACGTATCCGTTTACCATGATTGCAAAATCGGTAATCGTGTGACGTTACACTCTGGCTGCGTGATAGGAGCTGATGGATTTGGCTTCGCTCCAGCAGCCGATGGTTATGAGAAGATTCCCCAAATTGGTATCGTTACGATAGAAGACGATGTGGAAATCGGTGCTAATACTTGCGTAGATCGTTCTACAATGGGCTCTACTTACGTTCGCAAGGGAGTAAAACTCGACAATCTCGTACAGATTGCCCACAACTGCGAGGTGGGTTCTAACACTGTTATGTCGGCTCAGGTAGGCGTGGCAGGTTCTACGAAGATAGGTCAGTGGTGTATGTTTGGTGGCCAAGTAGGTATTGCCGGACATGCTGTAATAGGCGACCGCGTACTTTCTGGTGCTCAAGCAGGTATTGCGGGAAGCATCCGAAAGGGAAATGTCACTGTACAAGGTTCTCCTGCGATAGATGCCAAAAACTTTATGCGCTCAAGTGTCGTGTTTAAGTACCTCCCTGAGATGCGTAAGGAAATCGAAAGCCTAAAGAAGGAAATCGAAGAACTCAAAAAAGGAAAATAAGAAGTAAGCGAGCGCTCTCACTATCTCTCGTATTAGTCAAAATGCATTTGCAATTAGTGTGCTATCATTGTATAGTTCACTCCTAAAAGAGTAGGAGAGAGGCTTTGCATATTCTTAGGATAAGATAAACATTCAATCATGTCGAAACAAAAAACATTGGCCGGCAGTTTCTCTTTGTATGGCAAAGGACTGCATACGGGACTCAGCTTGACGGTAACGTTTAATCCTGCTCTCGAAAACCACGGCTATAAAATACAGCGAATCGACCTTGAAGGCGAACCTATCATTGAGGCTATTGCCGAAAACGTTGTCGACACTTCACGAGGCACCGTAGTCGCTAAGGGTGAGGCACGATGCAGTACCATAGAGCATGCTATGGCTGCCCTTTATGCTATGGGCATAGACAACTGCTTGATTCAGGTCAATGGTCCCGAATTCCCGATTTTAGATGGTAGCTCTATACTTTATGTAGAAAATATACGTCGTGTAGGTGTGGTCGTCCAGAATGCACCGAAGGACTTCTACGTAATTAAGAAGAAAATCGAATTTCGTGATGAAGAGACAGGCTCATCTATCATTATTCTTCCTGATGAACAGTTCTCCATCACGACGATGATATCCTTCGATTCGCAGTTTATCAATAGCCAGTTTGCCACACTTGACAATATGGACGACTTTGCAACGGAGATTGCTCCGGCTCGTACCTTTGTGTTCGTGCGCGAAATAGAGCCATTGCTCAAGGCTGGACTTATCAAGGGCGGCGATTTAGACAATGCCATTGTGATCTACGAGCGTGAGATCTCACAAGAGGCTCTTGATCGCTTGGCAGATCATCTTCATGTAGATCATCGTGATGCTACGCAACTCGGCTACATTCAGGATCGTCCGCTTGTCTGGCAGAATGAGCCTGCTCGTCACAAACTGCTTGATATCATAGGCGATATGGCGCTTATCGGACGTCCTATCAAGGGCCGTATCATTGCTACTCGCCCCGGACATACCATCAACAATAAGTTTGCGCGTCAGATGCGTCGTGAGATACGTAAGCACGAAATACAAGCGCCCAACTACGATCCCAATGAAGAACCGCTGATGGATGTCAATCGCATTCGCGAACTGCTCCCTCATCGTTACCCCATGCAATTGGTCGATAAGGTAGTAGAGACAGGATCCAACTATATTGTGGCTGTGAAGAACGTAACTTCCAATGAAGCCTTCTTCCAAGGCCATTTCCCACAGGAACCCGTTATGCCTGGTGTGCTTCAGATTGAAGCAATGGCTCAGGCTGGTGGACTCCTCGTGCTCAACTCTATTGAGGAGCCCGAGCGTTGGAGCACCTACTTCTTACGTATCAACGATGTGAAGTTCCGTAAGAAGGTCGTTCCGGGTGACACACTGCTCTTCCGTGTAGAATTGATGGCACCTATCCGTCATGGCATCTCCACTATGCATGGCTTTGCATTTGTAGGCGAAACCATCGTGATGGAAGCCACCTTTACGGCGCAGATCACTAAGAACAAATAAGTTTATCTCCTCCCCATAGGAGATTTCCTAATACATAGCGTTGGCGAAATTTGTAAACGAGTTGACAAGTTAACAAGTAAGTTTGTCGAGTCCAATCGTTCTCGTTTTTAGCGAAACAAGTAGTCTAAGACATAATTACATGTTAACTTGTCAACTTGTTTACCCGTTAACCAAGAATTCCGCCAATGGGTTAATACATCCACTTTACTCTTTGATATGATAAGCCCTTTAGCATATATCCACCCCGAAGCCGTAATCGGTGAAGGCTGTGAAATCGGTCCATTTTGCTACATCGATAAGAATGTAGTAATCGGTAAGAACAATCGTCTGATGAATAGCGTGACCATCTTGTCAGGTGCACGCATTGGCGATGGCAACGTTATCTTCCCAGGTGCTGTAATCGGTGCTATCCCACAAGATCTCAAGTTCAAGGGCGAGGAGACCACAGCCGAAGTGGGTAATAACAACACCATCCGTGAGAACGTCACCATCAATCGTGGCACTGCAGCCAAAGGCAAGACCGTGGTAGGCAGTAACAATTTGTTGATGGAAGGCATGCACGTAGCCCATGATGTGGTAGTCGGGAATGGTTGTATCATAGGCAACACCACCAAGCTCGCAGGTGAAGTCGTAGTAGATGATTTTGCGATTATCTCAGCTTGTGTGCTCGTTCACCAGTTCTGCCACATAGGTAGCTACGTGATGGTAGGTGGAGGTACACGCACTGGGCAGGACATTCCTCCCTTTGTGATGGCAGCTCGCGAACCTGTAGCTTATTGTGGCTTAAATATTGTAGGACTTCGTCGTCGCGGTTTTACCAATGAGACCATCGAAAACATTCATAATGCTTATCGTCTGCTCTATCAGCGCGGTAAGTTGCGTGAAGAATGTCTGAAGGAAATCCGCGAGACCATTCCCATGTCGTCCGAAATAGAGTACATACTTGACTTCGTGACCTCATCTAAGCGAGGCATTATCAAGTAATCTCCACTCCTTTGATTCTTATCTTATGATATTCAGAATAAAATACGTTTGCGAGGAAGTTGACGACTTCTTGCGCGAAGTGAAAATAGACAGTGATGCCACATTCCTTGATCTTAATAAGGCGATACTCAGTTCATGTGGCTATGCCGATGATCAGATGACCTCTTTCTACATCTGCAATGATGAATGGGAACGAGGCGTACAGATTACGCGTGAGGATATGGGTGTTGGCGATTCCGATGAGGACATCTACGTAATGGCCGATACCCGACTCTCCGAACTCATCGAAGATGAAGAGCAACACATAGAGTTCGTGTTCGACCCCTTTAGTGATCGTTGCTTCTATCTCGATGTGAAGGAAGTGCTCTCTGGCGACCTCGATCAGCCTGAAGTCATCCGTTCGCGAGGCAATGCTCCTCAGCAGATAGAACTGATGGATGATGATCCTTTGGCAATGGGTAAAGGTGGTAAGAAGAAAGGCTCTGCAGCCTATGACGACGACTTTGGCGACGATCCCATTATGGGTGGCGCATCGTACAATGACGACGAAATAGACTGGGATGGCTTTGAAATATCAGACGGAAATAATCTTTAATTCTGCGAGGGTGCGTGTAAAGAGCTGACACAAGTTTTTCCTGTGTTCTCTGCACGCACCCTCGTTCTTTTAAAAGAGAATGGATAAAACCCTTAAGGTGGTAATAGGCCCTACTGGAATAGGCAAGACTGACTTTGCTATTCGTCTGGCAGAAGAGCATGGCTGTCCCATACTCAATGCTGATTCGCGCCAACTCTACCGCGACATACCCATTGGTACAGCAGCTCCTACGGCTGAGGAGCAAGCCCGTGTGAAACACTATTTCGTGGGCACTCTCGGTCTTGAGGACTATTATAGTGCGGCACAGTATGAGCACGACGCATTGCAATTAATGCAAGAACTCTTCAAGGATCACGATACGCTGGTCATGTCTGGAGGATCGATGATGTATGTCGATGCAGTATGCAATGGAATAGACGATATTCCCACTGTCGACGATGAGACTCGCTCTCTTCTGAAGCATCGTTACGAGACGGAAGGACTTGAGCCCTTGGTGGCAGAACTGCGTCTGCTCGATCCCGAGTATTACGACATCTGCGATAAGCGCAATCCCAAGCGTGTGGTTCACGCTCTTGAAATATGCTACATGACAGGCCGTACTTTCACATCCTTTCGCGTACGTCGTGAGGTGCAACGCCCCTTTCGTATAGAAAAGATAGGACTTCAGCGACCACGCGAAGTACTCTTTGATCGTATCAATCGCCGAGTCGACCTCATGGTGGAGCAAGGCCTGCTTGATGAAGCACGTCGCGTGTTACCATTTCGTCATTGCAATTCGCTCAATACCGTAGGTTATAAAGAGCTATTCCAATATTTTGATGGAACATGGGATCTCGATTTCGCGCTTGAGAAGATACGCCGCAACTCCCGAGTCTATGCCAAGAAGCAGATGACGTGGTTTAAGAAGGACCCCAAGATAGCGTGGATCGAACTTTAAAAGATATAACTTTGGGATTCAGTCAGCTTCACTAACTTTGAAAGTTTCTTAGTAAAACGCGTTGGCGGAATTTGTAAATGAGTTGACATGTTAACAGGTAAGTTTGCCGAGTCCAATCGTTCTCGTTTTTAACGAAACAAGTAGTCTAAGACCTATTTACTTGTTAACTTGTTTACTCGCTAACCAAGAATTCCGCCAACGGGTTAGTAAAAGATTAGTATTCCTTGTCTGTTCATATCCCAACGGCTGTTCTTTCTCAGTCCAATTAAGCCCCTCATCTTTGCTCCCTACTTCCTTAGATAGCCTTTGAAACCGCAATATTCGCGTGTTGCAACATGAATTAGCACTTCAACACGGGTGCAATGTTCATTATTTCTTTAACTTTGCAACCATAATCCATATACATACACTTCTATGAGCAACAAATCCAATGGAGCATTCAGTATGCTCATGCGTCCCTTGCGCGCTTGCTGCAGGGGCCTTCGCAATGCTTGGAAATGGTATAAAGGACAATATGTAGGACGCCCTTGGTGGTACAAGACCATCACTGCCATATGGTCGTTCTTCGCATTTATCCTTTTCTACTGCTTTGCCGTAACGTTCAATCTCTTTTGGTTGTTTGGCAAATCACCCTCAATTAGCGATATTATTCACCCCAAGACGGCTGCTGCTTCTGAAATCTATAGCGCTGATGGCAAACTCTTGGGCAAATACTTCAATGAAAATCGCTCCCCAGTACCTTACGACTCCATCAATACTGCTTTTTTCGAAGCATTAGTATCTACTGAAGACGAACGCTTCTTCCAGCATCATGGTATCGATTATAAGGGAATCTTTGCTGCAGCAAAGGATGCCATGCATGGTCATGCACGTGGCGCATCTACCATCACGCAGCAGTTGGTCAAGAACATGTTCCGTGTTCGTACGCAGTATTCTACGGGACTTCTGGGCAAGATTCCGGGCTTGAGCATCGTCATTATGAAGAGTAAGGAGATGATCATAGCTACGGAGATTGAGATGTTCTGCGACAAGCGCAAGATTCTTGAGATGTATGCTAATACTGTCGACTTCGGTTCTAATGCTTATGGTATCAAGACGGCAGCCAAGACCTACTTCAATACGCAGCCCTCGAAGCTCAAACCCGAAGAGGCGGCCGTACTCGTAGGCATGCTTAAGGCCACGACAGCCTACAATCCCCGTATTAATCCTAAGAATTCCCTCCGTCGTCGCAACACGGTGCTTACCAATATGTACGAGCATCGCTCCATGTTGGCAGAGCGCTTTGGCGATGTTTACATTGCCGATCAGTCTACGCTCGATCGCTTGATGGATAAGCCTATCAAACTCAATTTTAGCGTAGAAAGTGCTTATGATGGTACAGCCCTCTATTTCCGTGATGCACTGAAGGACTACATCAGCGAGAAGTGTCCTGACTTAGATGTCTATTCCGATGGACTCAAAATCTACACCACGCTCGATTCGCGTATGCAGAAATATGCCGAAAAGGCCGTGCGTGACCAGATGAAGAAGGTGCAGCAGAATTTTGATGCACACTGGCGCGGAGTGGGCGATCCTTGGCGTGATGAGAAGGGCAACATAATTCCTGGATTTATAGAAGACAAGGTACGCAAGACCGACACCTATAAGATGCTTCAGGCTCGCTTCCCCAACAATCCCGACTCAGTCAATTACTATCTTAATAAACCCCACGATGTGACCCTCTTCAGCTACGATGGTCCTATTCATAAGGAGATGTCGACCGTCGACTCGCTTAAGTATATGGTCAAGTTTATGCATACCGGTTTTGTCGCTATGGAGCCCGAGACGGGTTATGTACGTGCATACGTGGGCGATATCGACTTCAAGACGTGGAAGTATGATAAGGTGCGCTCCATGCGTCAGCCCGGTTCTACCTTTAAGCTATTTGTCTATGCCACAGCGATGAAGCAAGGTCTCACACCCTCCGATGTGCGTAAGGACGAGTACATCCGCATGGAAGTATATGACAAGAAGCGCGATACTACCGAGATATGGCAGCCGCACAATGCCAACGGACGTTTCTCTAATGCAGAAGTGCCCCTCCGTTCAGCCTTCGCTCAGAGTATCAACACTATAGCCGTGAAGTTGGGACAAGAAGTAGGTATCTCCAATGTGATACAGACGGCCAAGGATATGGGCATCAAGTCTCCGTTAGACGATACACCCTCATTGGCATTAGGCTCCAACGATGTCAACCTTTTCGAGCTTGTCAATGCCTATGCCTCTGTGGCCGATGATGGTATGCACGTAGAGCCAGTCATGGTGACAAAGATTGTAGATGCTGATGGCAACGTCGTATTCGAACCTAAAGCAGAAGAGACGCGTGCACTACCTCAGACTGCTGCATTCTATATGCAGAAGCTTCTCGAAGCAGGTACAACCGATGCTGGTGCTACTTCGCAAACGCTTCGCTCGGGCACCTATCTCGGCCCCTATGCCCGACAGTTGGACATGGGAGGTAAGACAGGTACTTCAAACAACCATTCTGATGCATGGTTCGTCGGCGTTACGCCAAGCCTTGTAGCTGGAGCATGGGTCGGAGGAGAATATCGCAGTATCCACTTCCGAACAGGTGCTTTAGGTCAAGGAAGCCGTACCGCTCTGCCCATCGTAGCGCAATTCCTGCGTAGCGTGATGGATGATCCTTCGCTCCGTAGCAAGTATTGTCACAAGTATGGCCTTCCCCCTTCAGACGTAGATGCATCTACTTATGAGGCTGTATACAATCCGCCTGCAGTTCGCAACGATTCTTTGAGCAATGACTCTATATCTCATGGCGAGGGCGATGAATACAGTGATGAGAATCTCATGGGCGGAGAAGGCGAAAGTAGTAGCGAAACCCACAGTAGCGCAAACTCCGAGCAAGAGCAAACTTCACCCACTCATCATGAGAGCCCTACTCACTCTTCATCAACGCAAAGTTCGTCTTCGCCGAACGCTCCTTCTCAATCTTCAAAGAGTAAGAAGAGTAAGAGCAACAATGCTGAAAGCCTATTCGAATGATGCTTCTTTGACATATGGGACTGTTGCACGGCCTCGTGCTCTGTAACATTATGACTGAAGTTTCGGATTTAGAATGGGCGGGCTGAAAGCCCAATGAATTCCATAGCC
>CALEKA010000010.1 GCA_937898715.1 uncultured Prevotella sp. | reverse complement strand
AATTCCGACTTTATACAAGGTTATACAATACGGCTTGTATGGGATGCTTACGCTATTAATAAGGCGATGAGTGCTCAGAGGAAGCATGCGTAGAATTGGCAGATGGCTATTAGGAAGATAGTACGTGGCGAGGATGATTATAAAAAAAGCGGAGGCCAGTAATAAATACTAGTCTCCGTGTCGAGGAATCGGTAGTCGTTAGCTACGGAATCCTCATTAAATGTATGTAATTAGCACTACGGGATATGTGTTAGTTTTACGTCTGTGCTTATTTTACAATCAGTTTTCTTGATAAAGTTTGCCCTGTTGTGGCTATGCTGAATACGTATACACCAGGCGTTAAGCCCATCTCCTTGAAGGAGAATGTATGCTCTTCGCCTCGACGCGGCGACTGCAAGAGGGTGCTGCTGACGATTTGGCCGTTGGCGGCAGTGATCTGGATGTGAGCATACGATTCATCGTCGTTGAAGAAGAGTTTCCAGCAATCTGCGTCGTGCTTCATAGTGATGGGGGCGCTGCTGTTCATCGTCTCGTTGATGCCGTTTTGCTTCATGCGGATGGCTTCCTTGAGTCCCTCGTAGGCGTCGATTTTGCCGTAGCCCCAAGTAGCGTCCCAGGTGCCTTGTGTGCCTGTGGTAAGATTGTCACGGCGTGAAGTCTTCTGCAGAATGCTCACTACGTCGGCGGGCGAGAGTTCGGGATTGGCTTCAAGCCAAAGTGCTACCGTACCAGTCACTACGGGCGAAGCCATAGACGTACCGCTCATTACGCCATAATAGCAGGTGGCATTGTTGATAGTCAGGCGCTGAACGAGGCTGGCATCTCCTGTGCTGAAGCCCTTGTATTTCTTGCTATAGGCTGAGATGATAGCACCGCCAGGAGCTGCTACAGTGGGTTTAGGCAGACTGTTGAGCTGTGGTCCTTTGCTTGAGAACGAACTAATGCCTCCATCTGCTCCGATGCTGTAGGGATAGCTACTTCCGTTGAGCGAGGTGAATGAGGTGCGCTCGTTGTATGAAGCTACGGCGATGGCGCTTGGTGCGGAGGGACCACCTTCGCCCACCATGTATTTGTCATCGCCCGCTGTGGTGGTGAAGCGTTGGCTGGTTCCGTTTTCGCTGATGCTGAAAGTGGCTCTTTCGATAGAGCAGGGATAGCTGTCTTGATCTACCCATGCATGGAAGGTGGCTCCAGCCTTACCCTTTACTTCCAGCAAGAGCTTGGCGTTAGTAGCCGAAGATGATATGCCAAGTGTAGAGAGAAGTTCAGGAAGGTCGCCTGCTATCTCTACACACTGTCGTTTGCTGTAAGAGTCGACAGAGTTCGTCAGTCCCCACTTGCTTGCTTGCAGCGCGGATGGGCGATAGATTTTGCCGCTACGGTAAACAACGGGCGTGACGGTCAGATCTTTTTTGCCCGAAGCATCGTTTGCCCAGATTTGTGCCAATACGGCTTGATTGGTATTTTGGATTCCATCGGGTACTATATATATATAGGAAGTCTCGTCGTCCTGTGTAAAGGTGTGTGTGAAGTGAGCTTTGTCGCCACCATTGTTGCCCATAGCTCCTACGAGAATGGCACCTTTTCCTGCCAACGATTCGAGGTGTTGATCGAGTTCGCTACTGCCATCATGCGGTCCCATGGTAGCTCCGAAACTCATGTTGAGCACCCATGGCTTTCCCTGTGATTCTGCATACTGCTTGATGGCCGATGCCTGAAGCATCACGCTGCTCACGTCGAGGTCGGACATCATGGGCAGGATTTCTGCTCCTGTGGCTATACCGTAATAGTTCGTTCCTTCTACGGGGCTACCTGCTGCAATGTTTGTCACGTGAGTGGCGTGTCCACTATCGTCGTTAGGATCGACAGCGGGAGCTGTGGCTGTAAGTGTACCTTTCGTATCGTACGCACCATACATCTTGCATCGTCCGCTGAATGCTGGATGGCTAAAGTCGAATCCAGCATCAATCACACCCACGATTACGCCCTTGCCAGTATAGGGGGTGTCGAGTCCGTCGCCCGCGGTCACCTTGGTCGCGCCGATGTCGGTACGAACCTTGTCCATAAACGGGTGGAGTTGACGCGGAGCATTGACGTAAAGCACGCCTTCTTGAGCAGCGAGTGTGGGAATAAACTGGTAGGGGATGGTTGTGACAAGCAGTTGGTCGCTTGCAGTTTCAGCTTCGTAGCCTTCGCTCTGCAAGTACTCTGCTATGCTTTGTGCTGAGCCTACTTCGGTAGTCACGCTGATGCGCACCGTTCCTTTGGGAGAGTTCTTTAAAGCTCGTCTGAGGTTGGGCTCAGCGGGAGCAGAGGAAGGGCTCTGTATGAGGGCGTCGAGCGAGGGACTCCATTTGCGTCCGGTGTCGTATACCTTTATCTCTTGTGCTGAGGCTGTCAATGCTACGAATGTGGCAACTCCAGCGAGGAATGTCTTCTTATTCATTGTCGTTTTGGCTGATAATAAGTCTGTTTTGTATGAATTATGCGCGGCAAAGTTACGCATTTATTGTAATTGTGAGCTTCTGTTCGTTCTGAAAAATACAATATGTAAATCGTGTAGGCCCTTTCTCATGCAATGCCATGTAGCGATCTTTTGCCTATTTGCCCTCCTCTTTCTCCTCAGGCGAGAGTATGTTACGGAGCACGAGCAGTGCACTCTCTACGGTGGGCACATCGTTGATTGTCATGCGACGATGTCCGCGTTGTTCGTCGAGTTTGCAGCGATGATAAGAGTGTGTGGCGAAGTTGATCACCTGTTCGAACGTATCGCTTTGATAGTAAGCGCTGTCGGGGTTGGACACGAAGTAGAGCGTCATGCGTCGTCCTTTCAGCGTGAGACGTTCTGCCCCAAGCTTTCTGCCCAGAGCTCGTAGAGGAACGATGCGTAAGAGTTCTTCTCCTTCGGGTGGAAGCGCGCCGAAGCGGTCCTCCATGCGCTGACGGAAGGCAGCTATCTGCTCGTCGGTCGATAGAGAGTCGAGTTCTCGATAGAGCAGCATGCGCTCGGTAGCACCAGGCACGTAGCTTTCGGGGAAGTAAGCGTGGAGGTCGCACTCTACGGTGCAATCGTCGACAAACTTCTCGCCGCCCAGATGTCCCGTCTTCTTGAGTTCTTCGGCATAGAGATCGGCAAACTCGTCGTTTTTAAGTTCGGTCACAGCCTCTGCCAGAATCTTCTGGTAAGTCTCGTAGCCGAGGTCGGCTATGAATCCGCTCTGCTCAGCACCCAAGAGGTTGCCTGCGCCACGGATGTCGAGATCCTGCATAGCAATGTGAATGCCCGAACCGAGGTCGGAGAAGTTTTCGATAGCTTCCAATCGTCTGCGCGACTCGTCGGGCAGAAGAGCCAGAGGAGGTGCAATCAGATAGCAGAAAGCCTTGCGCGATCCACGCCCCACGCGTCCGCGCATCTGGTGCAGATCGGATAGTCCGAAGTGGTGGGCAGCATCGATGATGATTGTGTTGGCATTGGGCACGTCGATACCATTCTCTACGATAGTGGTCGATATCAGTACGTCGTAGTCGTAGTTGACAAATCCCATTACCACCTTCTCGAGCTGATCGGGTGGCATCTGTCCATGACCGATGGCAATGCGTGCATCGGGCACGTACTTGTGAACCAAGTTTTGCAGGTTGGTCAGTGCTGCCACGCGGTTGGTCACAATGTATACTTGTCCGTTTCGGCTCATCTCGAAGTTGATGGCATCGGCTATCACTTCGTGACTGAAAGTGTGAATCTCCGTCTGGATGGGTCGACGATTGGGTGGGGGAGTCTGTATGACGCTGAAGTCGCGTGCACCCATGAGCGAGAATTGCAGTGTGCGTGGTATCGGTGTGGCCGACATCGTGAGTGTGTCCACATTGACCTTGAGCTGACGCAGTTTCTCCTTTACGGCTACGCCAAACTTCTGCTCCTCGTCTATAATAAGGAGTCCGAGGTCGTGCCACTTCACGCTTTTGCCGATGAGCTTGTGTGTGCCCACCAGGATGTTGATCTTGCCCGCTTCGAGATCCTTGAGCAGAGCCTTGGTTTGCGCTGTAGAACGAGCACGAGTGAGGTAGTCCACTCTGACGGGGAAATCCTTCAGTCGCGAAGCAAACGTCTTATAATGTTGCAGGGCGAGCACGGTGGTGGGCACGAGCACTGCCACCTGCTTATTGTCGGCAGCAGCCTTCATAGCGGCACGGATGGCAATTTCTGTCTTGCCAAACCCTACGTCGCCACACACCAGTCGGTCCATCGGTCGAGCACTCTCCATGTCGTGCTTCACTTCTTGCGTCACGCGGAGCTGATCGGGTGTGTCTTCATAGGCAAAGCCCGCTTCGAGTTCGTGCTGCATGAATGAGTCGGGGCTGAAAGCAAAACCCTTCTCCTCCTTGCGCTGCGAATAGAGCTTGATGAGGTCGCGAGCAATGTCCTTAATCTTCTTCTTGGTGTGCTCCTTGAGTTTCTCCCAAGCACCAGTACCCAGATTGCTGATACGTGGAGGCTCACCCTCTTTGCCCTTATACTTCGATACCTTGTGGAGCGAATGGATCGACACGTATACGGCATCATCGTTCTTATACGTGAGCTTAATCATCTCTTGCATCTCGCCGTCCGAACCGGGCATGCGTACCAATCCCGCAAAGCGTCCTACGCCGTGATCGATGTGCACCACGTAATCGCCTGGCTCAAACTGCATCAGCTCTTTCAGTGAGAGTGCCATCTTGGCATCGCGAGCGTGGTCGCTCTTAAGGTTATACTTATGGAAGCGGTCGAATATCTGATGGTCGGTGAAGCAGCATAGCTTCAGATCTGTGTCGACAAAGCCGCCGTGCAACGTCTTCTCTACGGGCGAGAATAGCGGATAGTCAGTGCCCATCTCCTCGAAGATACTCTGCAGTCGGTCGGTCTGCTTCAGGCTGTCGGCCAGAATGTATACGTCGTAGCCGTCGGCCCGATATTGTCCGAGGTTTTGGCGGAGCAGCTCAAAGTTCTTGTGATAGAGCGGCTGCGGCTGTACGCCAAATGGGATTTCGGCTGAAGCTTTTCCCAATGGTTGAGCACCAATGTTGATGCGTTGCAGCGAAGCCACACCGCGCAGGAAGGTTTCTCCCGTGATGAGCAACGACTCGCGTTGCAGACGGGCTTTCTGTTCAGCCTCTTCCATCTCAGAAGTAGCCTCTTGCTCCTGCAAGGCTTGCCGAGCAAAGCCCTCTTGGTAAATGCGCTCTATGGCATCGTGAACGAAGCCGAGATCTTTTACCACAAGCACTGTGTCGGCTGGCAGATAGTCCGTAAAGGGCACCAGTATGCCATCGCTTTCGCTCTCCGTGTCGGGCACGATGCTCACTTCTTCCTTCTTGTCCTTCGAGAGCTGTGTCTGCACCTCAAAGGTGCGTATGCTGTCTACTTCGTCGCCGAAGAAGTCGATGCGGAAGGGATATTCAGAAGCGTAGGAGTAGACGTCGAGAATGGAACCGCGCACGGCAAACTCTCCGGGCTCGTACACGTAGTCTTTGCGCGCAAAGCCTATCTCTATCAATCGCTTAGAGAGCTCGGTCAGGTCGTACGTTGCTCCTTTTCGCACCACGAGAGTCTGCTCTTCCATCTTCTTGATAGGAGCCACGCGCTCTGATAGTGCTGCGGGGAAGGAAACGATGAATAGGGGTTCGCTCTTCTGCCGCAGAGCCGTAAGTCGGTTGAGCACATCGGTGCGCAGTATCTCGTTGGCAGCATCGCGCTGTGCATACTTCACCGCACGTCGATAGGTGGAGGGGTAGAATAGGGCGGCCTCTTCGCCAAGCATCTGCGTGAGGTCGTGGTAGAAGTAGCCAGCCTCCTCTTCATCGTTGAGAATGAATAGGAAGGGGCGCTTCGTAGGGCTCTTGCGCTGTGTAAGTGCAGCGAAAGCCACGGGGGCTGCCGATGCTTGCAGTCCCTGCAGATGAGTCAGAGCCGTACTTCGGTCTGACAGTATATGTGCAAGTGCAGCCACTTTGGGATGGGCTGCGAACTTCTGTAGTAGTTCTGAAAGTTGCATAACGATTGCAAAGTTAGTAATTTACCCCTATTCTTACCGCTTCTATATTGTATAGTTTTTAGAGTGAAGGGGCTTTCTTTTTCTTATTTCGCTCCGTTGGCGGCTCTTTAGCGTTGTCATCTCAGCTATTCATTCATTTGTTCTCACCGACGCGAAACGCATCGGCCACAGAGCGGGTAAATATAAATTCTTGAACTTATAAACTCTTAAACTCTTAAACTCTTAAACTTTTACTACCTTTGCAAGCTCTAACTATTTATTATATGTCAAAATCACACACAACAGCACGTGCGCTCACGTTCAGTAGCTTCAGCCGCAAGGGTTGGAGTCTGTTCGCTTGTCTGCATCGTGAGGTGAGAATCGGTGTGCTTGGCGTGGCAACGCTTGCGAGTGCCACTCCACGCTTGATGGCAGCTTCGCTCCAGCAAGCGCAAGGCACCGATACCGCTCTCCATGCCGATACGCTGAGCTTAGGACAGGCCGATGTATCGGCTTCGCGTGCTCCCTTGGCTGCCGACGTGGCGGCCCGACAAGTGTTGACGCTGACGCACGACGATCTCGCTGCGGCGGGGGTGCGCACCATCAACGACGTTCTCAAACTCTCAGCAGGCGTAGATGTCCGGCAACGCGGAGGGTTTGGTATTCAGACGGACATCAGTATCGACGGCGGAACGCACGACCAAATTTCCATTCTTCTCAATGGCGTGCTTCTCGTCAATCCACAGACAGGGCACAATGCTGCCGACTTTCCCGTAAACATTTCCGACATAGAGCGCATCGAGATACTCGAGGGTGCTGCATCGCGCGTGATGGGCAGTCAGGCCTTTAGCGGCGCTATCAATGTGGTGACGCGTGGTGCTCACGCAGCCTCTCCGCTCGAAGCGATGGTGGAAGCTGGATCTTACGGCACTGTGAGAGGAGAAGCACGCACTGCATGGCGCATAGGGCAGGGATGGTCAGTCTCTGTTAGTGGAAGCGGTCAGCGCTCGGATGGAGCAGTAAAGAATGGTTACTTTAAGGGTACGAAAGCCTACGGGCAAGCGCTCTACAATGGCTCAGACTTCAACTTCCAGCTGCAGACCGGCGCCACAGTCAACGATTTCGGTGCCAACACCTTCTATTCCGCAGCTTATCCCAATCAGTGGGAAGCCACCCGTCGTTATCTCATCTCGGCACGTGCTGAGAGCAAGGGCCGTGTGCACCTTGTCCCCCAAGTGTCGTGGGTGCGTAGTCTCGATCATTTTCAGCTCATTCGCTCGTCGAGCACTGGTGAAAACTTTCATCGTGGCGACGTGTTCACAGCGGGCATCAATGCCTGGACGCAGTGGGCATTGGGACGTACGGCAGTAGGTGCGGAACTTCGCGAAGAAGTGATCTATAGCACCAATCTCGGTCGCGAACTTGCCGCCGACCAGCAGGTAGACATCCGCGGAGAGGAGGGTCACGTGTACACCAAGAAGGACGATCGCACCAACCTCTCTTACTTCGTAGAACACAACGTCGTGTGGCGACAGTTCACCCTCTCAGCAGGCGTCATGGCAGAGCGCAATAATGCCATCGACTCACGTTTCCGATTCTATCCAGGCGTAGATCTCAGCTATCGTCCCGCTCGAGAGTGGAAGCTCTTTGCTTCCTGGAACCGTTCGCTGCGCCTTCCCTCATTCACGGATCTGTGGTATAAAAGTCCTACGCAAGAGGGCAACGTAGGCCTCCGTCCTGAGGAATGCTCAGCTTTCCGCTTCGGAGTGGACTATGTGCAGTCCGTCGTTTCGCTTCGTTTTAAAGCCCGCTATCAGCGCGGCACGCACATGATAGACTGGGTGATGTTCTCGCCCGACGATATCTATCATGCCACTTCATTCTCGCTCGACAACTACGGACTCGGTGCCGACCTCCGTCTCTCGCTCAGTCAGTGGTGGGGCAAGCGCCAACCATTCGAACGCTTTACGCTCTCGTATGCTTGGACCACGCAACACCGTAGAGCGGGCGAGGACTATTTCAAGTCGAACTACGCCATGGAGTATTTGCGCCACAAACTCGTGCTTACGTTGGATCATCGCATCCTCTCGCACCTCTCGGCCAACTGGACGCTGAGGTTGCAACAGCGCGAGGGTGCCTATCTCGTCTATCGCGATCTGAAGCCTACAGCCGAACTTCGTCCGTACGGCACGCATGCCTTGCTCGATTGCAAACTATCGTGGACCATGTCTCACTACACGCTCTTTGCCGACCTCAGCAATCTGACCAACCATCCTTATTACGACTTGGCCAATGTACGTCAGCCAGGCTTCTTAGCGATGGCAGGCGTTAAGGTAATGCTTTAACACGTTGGCGGAATCCTCGGTTAACTTGTTTACCCGCTAACCGAGAATTCCGCCAATGGCGTCTTATTGTGTAGGGTTAGGGGAAAACCTTACCTCTTGTGTCGGAGTATATCCTAACGGCTTGATGCTGACAGTTTGCTCCTCGCGCGTGCGCGCATCATTCGTTTTTCTCTCGTTTTACTTACACTGCTTGCACTAATATAGTCTAATGTGTTGAAGCTCATCGTGTTATGAAATGTAGGGGGGACAGCTATTGCCTACACTCTGCCTGCATTTTGCCTACACTCCACTTTTTTCCCATCCATACCCTATGCTTAGGGTCAAAAGGCTTATTCGTTCTCATATTTCCCCTCCTACCAGATAAAATTAGTCCCCCTAAGAGAAAAAATTAGTCCACGCAACAGTAAATACTCTTAGGGGGGATAATTTTTGTCAGCAGGAGGGTAGGGGAGTGAAGGGTGAGTGTAAGTAAAGTGTAGGCAGATAGTGTTGAAAAAATGCTGATAACCAGACGCAACTCGCTCAAAAGTGTAGGAAAGACATCTGTAGAGGCAAAAAATCCCTGTAATGCGTGCGCGCGAGAAGCGTCTTCAGCTTCTGCAAAATGAGGGCATAGATATGACATTGTCCTGTCATATGTAGCATAGATAACAAGAAATGATAATTTATTTAAGTCGTAATGTGTTGATACTCAGATGGTACGTATGCATGACACGAATGTCAGTACAAAAAAATAGAGAAAAGACAAAACTTTTGGCACGCCCCTTGCATTATGTAGGGCGTACAGCGAAAGCCGTACAGACAATTAACTTGAATAATAACAAATAAAACAACATACAATCATGGGAAAGATTATTGGTATTGACTTGGGTACAACTAACAGCTGTGTATCCGTATTCGAAGGTAACGAACCTACCGTTATTGCCAACAGCGAAGGCAAACGCACCACTCCTTCAGTGGTAGCATTCGTTGAAGGCGGCGAACGCAAGGTGGGCGATCCTGCCAAGCGTCAGGCCGTAACCAACCCCCTTCGCACCATCTACTCTATCAAGCGTTTCATGGGCGAAAACTACGATCAGGTTCAGAAAGAAATCGCACGTATGCCTTACAAGGTGGTACGCGGCGAGAACAACACCGCTCGCGTCGAAGTGGACGGTCGTCAATATACTCCGCAGGAGATTTCAGCCATGATTCTTCAGAAGATGAAGAAGACTGCTGAAGACTACCTCGGACAGGAAGTAACTGAAGCCGTAATTACCGTGCCTGCTTACTTCTCTGAC
The DNA here is from genome assembly GCA_937898715.1 of uncultured Prevotella sp. Taxonomy (GTDB): domain Bacteria; phylum Bacteroidota; class Bacteroidia; order Bacteroidales; family Bacteroidaceae; genus Alloprevotella. Next base: position 4,066 of record CALEKA010000010.1, on the reverse strand, counting down.
TCACAGCGTCAGGCTACTAAGGAGGCAGGTCAGATTGCCGGCTTGGACGTAAAGCGTATCGTCAACGAACCTACTGCTGCCGCCCTCGCTTATGGTATCGACAAGGCCAATAAGGATATGAAGATTGCCGTGTTCGACCTCGGTGGTGGTACATTCGATATCTCTATCCTTGAGTTTGGTGGCGGTGTGTTTGAAGTACTTTCTACCAATGGTGATACTCACCTGGGTGGTGATGACTTCGACCACGTGATCATCGACTGGTTGGTACAAGAATTCAAAAACGACGAAGGCGCCGACCTCACCACCGATCCTATGGCTATGCAGCGCTTAAAGGAAGCTGCAGAGAAGGCTAAGATTGAACTTTCAAGCTCTACTACTACAGAGATCAACTTGCCTTACATCATGCCTGTAGGCGGTGTGCCCAAACACTTGGTAAAGACCCTCACTCGTGCTAAGTTCGAAGCTCTTGCTCACAACCTCATCGAGGCTTGTAAGGCTCCTTGCGAAGCCGCTCTGAAGGGTGCAGGATTGACCACTGCCGACATTGACGAAGTGATCCTCGTAGGTGGTTCAACTCGTATCCCCGCCGTACAGCAACTCGTAGAGAAGTTCTTCGGCAAAGCTCCCTCAAAGGGCGTTAACCCCGACGAAGTAGTAGCCGTAGGTGCTGCCATTCAGGGTGCTATCTTGAACAAGGAAAGCGGTGTGGGCGACATCGTATTGCTCGACGTTACTCCTCTGTCACTCGGTATCGAGACTCTCGGCGGCGTAATGACAAAGCTTATCGATGCTAACTCTACTATTCCTTGCAAGAAGAGCCAGGTATTCTCAACTGCTGAGGACAACCAGCCCGAAGTGACCATCCACGTGCTTCAGGGTGAACGTCAGTTCGCTCGCGACAACAAGAGCATCGGTCGTTTCAACCTCGCCGGCATTGCTCCCGCCCGTCGTGGTGTTCCTCAGATCGAGGTAACCTTCGATATCGATGCCAACGGTATCCTCAAGGTTTCTGCTAAGGATAAGGCCACTGGTAAGGAACAAGCCATCCGTATCGAAGCTTCAAGCGGCTTGACCGAAGACGAAATCAATCGCATGAAGGCTGAGGCGCAGGCCAACGCTGAGGCTGATAAGAAGGAGCGTGAACGCGTAGACAAGATCAACGAGGCCGACTCAATGATCTTCCAGACCGAGAATCAGCTCAAGGAACTTGGCGACAAGATCCCTGCTGACAAGAAAGCTCCTATCGAAGCAGCCCTCAACAAGTTGAAGGAAGCTCACAAGTCGCAAGACATTGCTGCCATCGACGCTGCCAAGGCCGAGCTCAACGCCGCCTTCCAAGCCGCCAGTGCCGACATGTATAGTCAAGCAGGTGCTCAGCCTGGTGCAGGTGCTCAGCAGCCCGGTGCAGGTGCTCAGCAAGGTGCCTCATCATCTGACAACAAGGGCAACGACGACATCCAAGACGCTGACTTCGAGGAGGTTAAGTAAGTATAGATATTGAAATTCTGATTCAGAAGAATTAGTCCAATAAATTAAAGGTGCATTGCTTTTTATTATGATTAGCAATACACCTTTTTTAGTAACTATACGTCTACAATTCAAAAAACTTGGGTATTCTTTTGGCTTTATTGATAACGGTGGCAATCATCAAAATAGGCTTCTATGTAGCTTGCCTTGCTACCATAACTTACAGCGATTCCTTTTATGCGCCCAAAGGTATGATTTCTACAGAGCGTTGAAAAGACGTAGCGAAAACAAGGGTATACCTTTTGATTACGTTAATTTTAATGATTTCTTAGAACGTCATGATGGTATTAAAGTTGGTTCAGAGAAGTATAAAATGCTCAAAGAAGCAGGCGAATTTGTGGATCAACAAAGTAAGGGGGTATGGCTTTATTATTGGGTTGTTTGAGGTACATATGGTATAGCCTGTCTAACTTCTATTGTGTATACACTTTATCTGATCGTAGCTTGGATATTTGAGTAACGGAAAACTCTAAGTAGTGTCTACTGAATAATACATAATTTTGTGCATTGTGTTAATTGATATGAAGAGGAATATCAAATATTTGTCGTATCTGGTCATTGGTAGCCTTCTCACTATCATGCTGATTATGCTATTATGCAATTATCTTGTATGTAGCAATTCTGAAGGACGTTTGTATACAGATATCGATTCTATTCAGCAATATGAAGTCGGTCTGCTCTTAGGAACAACTCCACAAACTCGCATTGGTAGAAAAACGAATCAGTTTTTCAAGAACAGGATTGATGCAGCAGAGTCTTTGTATAAAGCTGGAAAGATCAAGTCAATACTAATAAGCGGTGACGATAATAGCCTTGATGGAGTAAATGAGGTTGAGTGTATGAAAGACAGTCTAGTAGCCAGAGGCATACCAAATAATGCTTTCATATTAGATGGAAAAGGCCTTAGGACGCTCGATGCTGTCGTTCGAGCTACAAACGTTTATGGCGCACATAGCTATGTTGTTATATCGCAGAAGTTCCACAACGAGCGTGCCATCTATCTTGCAGAGCATTTAGGGCTTGACGTACATGGCCTTATAGGCTTCAATGCTGCAGATGCTACATCTAACATGGCATTTATGACCTACATAAGAGAATACTTTGCCCGTGTAAAAGTCTTTATAGATATATTCACAGGTAAAGATTCTCGTTCAATGGATGAAACTGATATCTAACCTGTGTCTGATGTAGCCAGACACTACACCACTCGTGAAGAGAAAGGAAATCTCATAATCTATACTCCAAACTATACGAGCATTGCTCTTGTTTGCGGAACAATGCAAGCATCCCATACAAGCCGTATTGTAGAAACAAATAAGCCAAAGTTCAGTGTATCTGATACCATCAGCACCGCCTTGCAGTCTCGCCTTTATGATGACGAGAAGTATGTGGACAAGCTCGTCTCAGTTTTCACGGAACTTGCCAATATGTATAACACTGTCACCGCTAACTGCAATAAAAATGCAGAGACTCTTAATCGCAATATCCAACTGACGGAAAAGCGATATGCAGCATTGATGAAGTTTATGCAAGCGAAGAAATCCAAGACTATAGAATAGCCATCCATACCACAGACTATGAAAGACTTGCCACGCTTCATATTCATGACATATCCTTGGTATTGGATAAAGAGAATGTATCGGAATGAGCACTTCCGCAAGTTCTTGGTTATCTGCATGGCTTGCATTCTTGCCGTTTCTGTGTTCCTGACGATATTCTTGGCGTATGATAATGCGCAGTTGAGAAGATTTTAGCGAAGCATATTTGTCTATTTCGGTCAATCCATAAACTTTCTATTAAGTGAGAGCCTGCTCATTCATAATAAAAAGAGCAAATAGTAAACTCCATTATAATAGAAAAATCAAATAGACAATTATGATTTACGGTTATATTAGAGTCAGCAGTGACAAACAGACAGTAGAGAACCAACGTTTTGAGATTAACAAATTCTGCGAGCGTAACAAACTTGTGATTGATGGATGGATAGAAGAAACCATCAGTGGTACGAAAGCGTACAACAAGCGAGAACTTGGCAAACTTCTGAAGCGAGTACAAAAAGATGATCTCATCATTTGTGCAGAACTTTCTCGTCTTGGACGCAACTTATTCATGATTATGGAAATCTTGAACATCTGCATGACCAAGGAGTGCCGCGTTTGGACTATCAAAGACAACTACCGTCTTGGCGATGACATCCAAAGCAAAGTGCTCGCCTTTGCCTTTGGATTATCCGCTGAGATAGAGCGTAATCTCATCAGTCAGCGAACCAAGGAGGCTCTGGCTCGCAAGAAGGCTGAGGGAGTTACACTTGGCAGACCCAAAGGACGGAAAAGTGCTCCCGAAAAATACAAGTTACACGGAAAGAGTACCCTCATAAGAGAATTGCTTAAGGCGAATGTATCAAAGCGCAAAATAGCGAAGCTCTGTAAAGTTGACAGGAACACGCTTTACCGATATATCAAGCAATTTTTGTCTGAATAGAACTGAGCGTTTTCGTGCAGCAGACTGCAACTGAATGTGAGTTCAGCGGCTCTGACTC